>JAXIPH010000300.1:0-3281 GCA_045403035.1 Thermoleophilia bacterium
GTAGCCGTCGTGGGCGCCCTCGATGCCGAGGCCTTCGCGCCGCAGGCCCTCCACATGGCGGTGGACCGCCGCGCGCGAGCAGCCGAGATCGGCGGCGAGCGCCTCGCCCGAGACCCCCGCCGCCCCGGCCCGCACGAGGGACGCGAGGATCCGCTCGCGACGCTCCGCGGGCCCCCCGGTCACGACGCCGAGAGCGCCCCCTCGTCGCGCAGGCGCTCCGCGTCCAGGCGCTCGGCCGCCCACTCGCGGGCCGAGGCCTCGCGGGCGTCGGTGGCCTCCTGCGCCTGGCGCACGACGTCGCCCCAGCCCTCGGCCGCCCACCGGTCGAGGAGGGTGCGGACGTAGGCGGCGTGGTGGCTCTCGTCGGCGATGATCTCGGCGATCCGCTCGGCGATCACCGGGTCGGCGGCCTCGAAGGTGCGCCGGTGCGCCTCGAACGAGACGAGCGCCCTGCTCTCCACCGCCTGGAACAGGGTGAGGACGGGGATGACCCGGTCGAGCCCGACGGTCTCGCCCCGCTTCGGGAGGATCTCCTCGATGTCGTTGAGCGTGTCCACGATCAGGCGGCCGCCGATCGTGATGTGGTCGGGCTCGTCGGGCGGGTCGAACGGCTCGACGCCCAGCCGCCGCATGATGTCGGCGAAGTAGGCGCCGTGCTTCTCCTCGTCGGCCGCGTGGCGGGCGAATTTGCGCGCGAGGTCCGGGTCGTCGGTGGTCTCCGACAGCACCCGCAGCTCCTCGGCGCCCTGGAGCTCGGCGCAGCGGAAGCTGTTCAGCATCTCCACGCGCTTCTCGAAGGACATCCCGGAGAGGAAGTCGGCGTACTCCTCGGGCGTCTGCATCACATGAGCGGCGTCGGTCGGGTCCATCGGGCCTCCTCAGCGGGTCGGGGTGGGAGCGAGCGCGGCCAGGCGGGCTTCGGCCCGCCGCCGGAACCGGGCGGGCGAGAACGTGCCGCCCAGAAGGGGGTCGAGCCCGGCGGGACCGATCTCGGCGAGGCGGCCGGGGCGGCCGGCACCGGTGTCGATCCCGGGGTCGAAGGCGATGGCGCCGAGCAGCGGCACGGGGGTGAGCCGCGACAGCGCCTGCGGGTTGGTCAGCGCGTCGAGGCCCGGCTCGGCCGGGTAGCCCGAGATGACCACGCCGAGCACCGTCAGACCCCGGCGGTGGAGGCCCTCCAGGGTGAGGAGCGTGTGGTTGAGGGTGCCGAGGCCGGGCCGTGCGGCCACCACCACGGGCAGGCCCAGCAGGGACGCCAGCGACGCCATGTCCACGCCGTCGGAGAAGGGCACGAGCGCGCCGCCGGCCGCCTCCACCACGACCAGGTCGTGGCGGGACGAGAGGTCCTCGTACGCCCGCGCCACGACCCGCGGGTCGAGCCGCACGCCCTCGAGCCGTGCCGCCTCGGCCGGCGCCAGCGGAGCCCGGAGGCAGTAGGGGCGGATCGCCTCGAGGGGCTCGTCCAGGCCCAGCAGAGCGGCCACGAACTCGGCGTCGCCGGTGATCGCCCCGGTGCCGTCGTCACCGGTCTGGGCCGGCTTCAGCGGGGCGACGGTGCGTCCCTGGGCGCGCGCGCCGAGCGCGATCGAGGCGGCCACGACGGTCTTGCCCACCCCGGTGTCCGTGCCCATCACGAAGATGCCGCGCTCGTCGAGCATCAGGCGGGCACCAGCGATCGCGCGTCGGCCAGCGCCCCGAGCGCCCAGTCGATGTGGCGGTCCTCGTGCGTGGCCATCACCGTCAGGCGCATGCGCGCAGTGCCCACCGGCACCGACGGCGGGCGGATGGCGGGCGCCCAGACGCGCGCCGAGCGCAGGGACGCGCCCACGGCCAGGGCGTCGGCGGCCTCCCCGATGAGCACTCCGACCACCGCCGAGTCGGTGGGCAGGACGGTGTACCCGAGCGCCCGCGCACCCTCCACCAGGCGTGCCACCAGGGCGTGCAGGCGAGCCCGCCGCTGCGGCTCGTCGCGCACGATGTCGAGGGCCGCGAGGGCCGCGCCGGCCGCGGCCGGCGCCAGCGCCGTCGTGAACACGAAGCCGCGGTCGCGCGTGCGCAGGTAGTCGCACAGGTCCCGGTCGCCCGCGACGTAGCCGCCCTGGGAGCCGAGCGCCTTGGAGAGCGTCCCCATCACCACGGGCACCCGCCCCCCCAGGCCGAAGTGCTCGATCGCCCCGGCGCCGCTGGGACCGAGGACCCCGGTCGCGTGGGCCTCGTCGACCATCAGCATGCAGCCGTGGCGCTCGGCCACCTCCACGATGGCCGGCAGGGGGGCGAGGTCCCCGTCCATGCTGAAGACCGTGTCGGTCACGATCAGCCGGCGGCGGCCCGGGGCGCCGCGCACGGCCGCATCCAGCGCGTCGGCGTCGGCGTGCGGGTAGCGGACGACTTCGGCCCCCGACAGCCGGCAACCGTCGATCAGGCTGGCGTGGTTGAGCTCGTCCGAGAAGACCACGTCGCCCCGCCCGACCAGGGCCGGGATCGTGCCGACGTTGGCCTGGAACCCCGTGGGGAACACCAGCGCGTCCTGGCAGCCCTTCAGCGCGGCGATGCGCTCCTCCAGGGTGCGATGCAGATCGAGGCTCCCGGTGACCAGGCGCGAGGCGCCCGCCCCGGCCCCGTAGGCCTCGAGGGCCGCCCGCGCGCCCGCCACCACCGCCGGGTCGTTGGCGAGCCCGAGGTAGTTGTTGGAGGCCAGCAGGAGGTGCGGCACCCCGTCGATGCGCACCTCGGCGTCCGGCGCGCCCTGGCAGTAGGTGAGCACGCGCAGGAGGTCGCGATCGGCCAGATCGGCCAGGGCCCCCGGGAGCCAGTCGAGGCCGGACCTAGCCAACGGCCGCCGCGGCGACGACGGCGTCGCCGATCGCCGCCAGGTCGTCGTCGCCCGTCACGTAGGGGGGCATCGTGTAGACCAGGTCGCGGAAGGGCCGCAGCCACACCCCGCGCTCGACGGCCGCCCGGGACGCCGCCACCAGGTCGACCTCGTGGTCGAGCTGCACGACGCCGATCGCGCCCAGCACCCGCACGTCGGCCACGCCCGGCAGGTCGCCGGCCGGCGCGAGCCCGGCCCGCAGGCCGGCCTCCACCCGGGTCACCTCCCCCGCCCAGTCCTGGTCGAGCAGCAGGTCGATGGACGCGTTCGCCACCGCCGCGGCCAGCGGGTTGCCCATGAAGGTCGGTCCGTGGGCCAGCACGGGCACCTCTCCCGCGGAGATCGCCTCGGCCACCCGCGGCGTGCAGAGGGCGGCGGCCATCGTGAGGTAGCCGCCGGTCATCGCCTT
>JAXIPH010000286.1:0-8141 GCA_045403035.1 Thermoleophilia bacterium
TCCTCGCGCCGCAGGGCGCGCGCCCGGTAGGCTCGCGCCGTGCGCGTCGGCCTGCTCACGGGCGGAGGGGACTGCCCCGGTCTGAACGGGGTCATCCGCGCGGCCGTGCGCGTGGGCGCCGCTCGCTTCGGGCACGAGCACGTGGGCCTGCACGGAGGCTGGCGCGGCCTGCTGCAACGCGACACCCGGCCGCTCGACCGCGACGTCGTGGGGCCGATCCTGCCCCGCGGCGGCACGATCCTGGGCAGCTCCCGCACCAACGTCTTCAAGACCGAGGACGGCCCCGAGGAGTGCCGGCGGGCGATGGTGGACCTGGGCCTGGACGCCCTCATCGCCATCGGCGGCGAGGACACCCTGGGCGTGGCGCGGCGCCTGCACGGAGAGCTGGGGCTGCCGGTGATCGGGGTGCCCAAGACCATCGACAACGACCTCTCCGGGACGGACTACACCTTCGGGTTCTGGACCGCGGTGCAGATCGCCTCCGACGCCATCGACCGCCTCCACACGACCGCCGAGTCGCACGACCGGGTGATCGTGGTGGAGGTCATGGGCCGCCACGCCGGCTGGATCGCGCTCGAGTCCGGCCTGTCGGGCGGGGCGCACGTGATCCTCATCCCTGAGCAGCCCGCGTCGGTGGATGCGGTGTGCCGGCGCATCGAGGGGCGGCGCGAGCGCGGCCGCGGCTACGCGATCGTGGTGGTGAGCGAGGGCGTGATGCTCGGCGACGAGGGCGGCGACGGGGAGGTGGACGAGTTCGGGCACGCTCAGCTCGCCAAGGCCGGCGTGGCCGAGCGGCTGGCGGACGCGATCTCCGAGGCCATCGGCGTGGAGGCGCGCGCCGTGGTCCTGGGCCACGTCCAGCGGGGCGGGACGCCGACCGCGTTCGACCGCGCGCTGTCCACGCGATTCGGCATGAGGGCCGCCGAGCTGGTCGAGGAGAAGGGCTTCGGGCGCATGGTCGCCCTGCGCGGCGAGCGGGTCACGGACGTGGCCCTGGAGGACGCCGTGAGCGAGCTGAAGACGGTGCCCGAGCGCGTCTGGCGGCGCGTCGAGGCGGTGGTCGGAGGGCCCTAAAAGAGGCGACTCAAACGCCGGCGTCGGATCGCCTCCTGGGGGGTCTCGCCGCGGCCTCCATGCCGCTCTCAACCGACGCCGGCTGCGGTCTCAAACGCCGGCGTCGGATCGCCTCCTGGGGGGTCGCGCGCGTAGGGTCGGGACAGCGGGGGACGGTGCTAACCTCCGCCGCCATGCCATCGCTCATCGTCTGCGAAAAGCCCTCCGTCGCCCAGGACGTGGCCAAGGCCCTGCTCGGATCGTCGGCGTTGAAGACCGGCGATCGCTGGGAGGGGCCCGACGCGATCGTGGCCCACGCCGTGGGCCATCTGGTGGAGCAGGTCGACCCCGACGCGTACGACGCCAAGTTCAAGAAATGGCGCTACGAGGACCTCCCGATCCTGCCCGACAGCTTCCGCTACCAGGCCCGCGACCCGCGGGCGGCGAAGCAGCTGAAGGCGCTCCACCAGCTCATGGCGCGGGAGGACGTGGACCTCATCATCAACGCCTGCGACGCCGGGCGGGAGGGCGAGCTCATCTTCAAGCTCATCCTCGAGACGGCGCCCGCGGGCGCGCGGGCCAAGCCGGTGAAGCGCGCCTGGTTCAGCTCGATGACCCAGTTGGCGATCCGCGACGCGTTCGACGCCCTGCGCGACGACGAGGCCATGCGCCCGCTCGAGGCCGCGGCGCGCGCGCGCAGCGAGGCCGACTGGCTGGTGGGCATGAACGCCACCCGCGCGGCGACCACCAAGGCGGGCTCGGTGCGCAAGGTGCTCTCGCTGGGGCGGGTGCAGACCCCCACCCTCGCCCTGATCGCGAACCGCGACCTCGCCATCGCGGCGTTCGTCCCCGAGGACTACTGGGAGGTCCAGGCCCAGTTCTCGGCGGGGGAGGCGGCCCACTACGCGGGTCTGTGGCACGAGGGCTCGACCACCCGGCTGAAGGCCGCCGAGCCGGCCGAGGCCATCGCCACGGCGGCGCGCGGGCAGCAGGGCGTGGTGGAGTCGCTCGAGACCAAGCCCCAGGTCGAGGCCCCGCCGCTCCTCTACGACCTCACCACGCTCCAGCGCGAGGCCAACGGCCGCTTCGGCTTCTCGGCAACCCGCACGCTGAGCGCGGCCCAGGCACTCTACGACCAGCACAAGCTGCTGACCTACCCGCGCACCAACTCGCGGTACCTGTCGGGGGACATGGCGGGGCAGCTCAAGGGCATCGTGAGCCGGGTGGGCGCCGCGGCGCCGGCCTACGCCGACCCGGCGCGCTACGTGCTGGGCCTCGACCGCCTGCCCCTGGGGCGCGTGGTCAACGACGCCCGCGTGGGCGACCACCACGCCATCATCCCCACCGAGGGCGATCACGACATCTCGGGCCTCGGGCGCGACGAGCAGCGGATCTACGACATGGTCGCGCGGCGCTTCCTCGCCGTCTTCCACCCCGCGGCGCGCTTCGAGCGAACCGTCGTGGAGACGCGGGTGGCCGAGCACCTCTTCCGCAGCCGCGGCAAGGTGATGATCGAGGCCGGCTGGCGCGCCGCCTACGGGGAGAGCGTGGCTTCCCTCAGGGAGCCCGGGGTGGGCGACGAGGAGGCCGAGCAGTCGCTGCCCGCCCTGAAGGTGGGTCAGACCGTGCAGTGCACCGGGGCCGAGGCCCTGGCCAAGCGGACGAAGCCTCCCGCCCGCTACTCGGAGGGCACCCTCCTGCGCGCGATGGAGACCGCCGGCAAGCTGGTGGAGGACGACGAGGCCGCCGAGGCCATGAAGGACGCGGGCATCGGCACCCCCGCCACCCGCGCCGCCACCATCGAGCGCCTGGTGGACGCCGAGTACATCGAGCGCGAGGGGCGCAGCCTGCGCGCCACCGAGAAGGGCATCGGCCTGATCAGGATGCTCGGCGACCACCTGCTCACCCGCCCGGAGCTGACCGGCCGCTGGGAGCAGCGCCTCAACCGCATCGAGCGCGGCGAGGAGCAGGCCGCGGACTTCCGCCACGAGATCGACGACTTCACGCGCGAGGTGGTGGCCTGGTTCGCCGACAAGGAGCGCGGCGACCTGCGCGTCGAGCGCGAGCCGCTCGCCCCCTGCCCCACGCCCGGCTGCGAGGGCCAGATCGTGGAGTACCCCAAGAGCTACGGGTGCAACACGTACCACGGCAAGGACGATCCGGGCTGCGGCTACACGCTCTGGAAGCAGCGGAACGGGCACACGATCACCCGGGAGGAGGCGCTCGAGCACATCGCCGCCGGGCGCTCGAGCAAGGACCTGGAGAGCGAGCGCGAGATCATCGGCCCCTGCCCCACGCCCGGCTGCGGCGGGGAGATCGTCGAGCGCACCAAGAGCTACGGATGCACGAGCTGGAAGAGCCGCACCGAGCCGGGGTGCGGGTACGTCATCTGGAAGCGGGTGCGCGGCCAGAAGGGCGAGGTCGACGCGGACACCGCCCGCCAGATGGTGGCCAGGGGCGAGACCAACGCGGCGCCCTCCGCGGCCAAGGAGCCCATCGGCGACTGCCCCACGCCGGGCTGTGGCGGCCAGATCGTGGAGAACAGCCGCGCCTACGGCTGCACGAGCTGGAAGAGCCGCAAGAACGCCGGCTGTGGGTTCGTGATCTGGAAACGCGAGAAGGGCCACGAGGTCACCCGCGAGGAGGCCGCCGCACGGCTCGAGGAGGCCCGCGCGGCCACCGGCGAGCAGCCCAAGGTGCCCACCCCCACGGGATGAGCCCGGAGGAGGTCGCGGCGCACCTCGCCGAGGGCGGCGCCTGGCACTACTCCCGCGCCTCGGGCCCCGGCGGCCAGCGGCGCGACCACGCCGCCACCCGGGCCGAGCTGACGATCCGTCCGGCCCACCTGCAGGGGCTCCCCGGGGACGTCGCCGACCGGCTGGGCGAGCGGTGGGCCCTCGAGGAGCGCCCGCTGCGCCTCACCAGCCAGGCCGAGCGCTCACGCGAGCGCAACCGCCAGACCGTGATCGAGCGCCTGGCGAGCCGCGTGGCGGCGGCCCTCGCCCCGCCCCCTCCCCGCCGCCGGCCCACCAGGCCCGGCCGCGGAGCCCGGGAGCGCCGCCTGGCCGACAAGGCGCGGCGCGCCCAGATCAAGGCGGGCCGCCAGCCCCCCGAGCCCGATTGAGCACCGCCGCCCGCACCACCAGGTAGCGGCTCGTCGTGAGGAACGCCCCAGGGTCCTCGTTGCCCTCGGCGAGCGCCGCGACCATCCTCTCGCGCAGCGGCGCCCAGGCGTCCGCGCCGAGCGTGAGGCGCCCCCAGCGCCACGCGGGGTGGTGCTCCTCCTGCTCGGCCATCCAGGCCTCCGGGGAGTCGCCGCGGACGACGATCTCGCCCCAGCCGGTGTCGGTTGAGAGCGGCAATGGATCCACGGGCGCCGGGGGCGCCGCCGCGGCGAGACCCCCCAGGAGGCGATCCGACGCCGGCGTTTGAGTCGCACCCTCCACGCGGACCTCGTCCGCACCCGCGCCGATGAGGAGCCCCGCCACCCAGTCCTGGTCGCCCCAGCGCGCGGGCGTCCCGGGGGGCTCGGGGAACGCGCCGCGGAGCAGCTCCCCCACCGCATGGATCGGGCCCTCCGGCCGCCAGCTCGTGAGCGCCACGAGGCCACCCGTCCGGGTGGCGCGCACCAGCTCGGCCGCCGCCGTGGCGGCGTCGTCCGCGAAGATGACCCCGAAGGAGCTCAGGACGGCGTCGAACGCGGCGTCCTCCACGGGAAGGGCCTCGGCCTGCCCGACCACGAAGCGGGCGTCGGCTCCGGCGGCGCGGGCCCGCTCGCTCGCCAGCTCCACCAGCCGAGGCGAGGCGTCGATCCCCGTGACCCGCCCGCCGCGGGCGGCCGCGGCCAGGGCGGCGTTGCCGGTGCCGCAGGCGACGTCCAGGACCCGGGTTCCGGGGCCCACCCCGGCGGCGTCCACGAGCGCCTCTGCGGCGGGCGCCAGCACCGCGGCCGTGCGCGCGTAGTCGCCCTCTCCCCAGTCCAGGCCCACACCCGGAGTCTCCCAAACGAGGAGAGGGATCTGATTGAGTTCCCGGTCTCCCGCTTCGCTCTCCCAGGAGCCCACGTCCATGCGCCCCCTCCGGCTCCTCCTGATGAGCGCTGCCCTTCCGCTCCTCGCGCTGTGTGCGCTCGCCGGACGGGCCGAGGCGGTCCAGGTGACCGAGTTCCCGCTGCCGGTTCCCCAGAGCACCCCGCTGGGGATCGCCCTCGGCGCGGACGGCAACATCTGGTTCGTCGAGGTCTCGGGGAGCCGGTTCGGCCGCGTCACGCCCGCGGGGGTCGTCACCGACTTCTCCACCGGCTCCGGCATCAGCACCGGCGCGCGGCCGTGGGGTATCGCCGCCGGGGACGACGGCAACCTCTGGTTCACCGAGGAGTCGGGCAACCGGGTCGGACGCATCCTCCCGGGGCCCCGCCAGGCCACCGAGTTCTCCACCGGGATCAGCCCCGCCTCCGGGCCCCGCGGGATCGCCGCCGGCCCCGACGGCAACGTCTGGTTCGCCGAGGACGCCGGCCGCATCGGGCGGATCACCCCGGCGGGGGTGGTGACCGAGTTCTCCACCGGCATCACGCCCGGCAGCAGGCCCCTCGGGATCTCCATCGGCCCCGACGGCAACCTCTGGTTCACGGAGCTGCAGGGCGGCATCGGGCGGATCACCCCCGCGGGGGTTGTCACCGAGTTCACCGCCGGCATCACGCCCGGTGCCCTCCCGCAGGGGATCACCCTCGGCCCGGACGACAACCTCTGGTTCACGGAGCTGCTGGGCGGCATCGGGCGGATCACGCCGGCGGGGGTGGTGACCGAGTTCGGCCTCACCGCGGGGGCCCAGCCCCGAGGGATCGTCACCGGTCCCGACGACAACCTGTGGTTCACCGAGGAGAACGGCAACCGCCTCGGGCGCATCACCCCCGCCGGCGTGGTGACCGAGTACCCCCTCACGCTCGCCGCCGGAGGCCGGCCGGTGGAGATCACGGCCGGTCCCGGCCGCGATCTCTGGTTCACGACGGGCAGCGGCAACCGCATCGCGCGGGCGCGGCTGGACCCGGCCGTGACCACCGGCCCGAGCGTGGTCACGGCCACCGGGGCGACCCTGGCCGGGTCGGTCGACCCCTTCGCCTCCTCCACCAGCTACGCCTTCGAGTACGGACGCACCACGGCGTACGGGTCCGCCACGGCGTCGCGAATCGTCCCGCCGGGCGACGCGGCGACGCCGGTCTCGGTCGCCGTCGGCGGGCTCGCGCCGGGCACCCGCTACCACTACCGGATCGTCGCGACCAGCGCCGCCGGGACGAGCTTCGGCACCGATCGCACCCTCACCACCACCGGCGCGGCCGGAGGAGGGGGCGGAGGCTCCGGGCCGTCGGGCTCGCGCGACCTGACGGGGCCGAGCGTGCGCGTGGCGAGCGGGTCCCTGATCCTGACGCGGACCGGACGGGTGGCGATCTCGCTGCGCTGCCCCCTCGCCGAGACGCTCGGCTGCCGAGGAGTCGTGAGGCTCGAGACCGCCAACCGGTTCGTCGTGGGCGCCGGGCGGGCGGCGCGGCGCCGGGTGCTGCGGCTCGGCGTCGCCCACTTCCGCATCGGAGGGGGGCAGACGCGCCCGGTCACGATCGTGGTCTCACGCCGGGGCCGGGCGCTCGTGCGCCGCCTCGATCGGCTGCGCGTCCGGGCCGTCGTGACCGCCTCCGACTCGTCGGGAAATCGCCGGATCGTGCGCGCGAGGCTTCGCCTGGTGGGGAGCCCCCGCCAGAACGGGGCCTGAGAGCCACCCGCCTCCCCCACCCGGGTGCTGGTGCGCGGGTCGGGGTGGGAGTACCGTCATGAACGGGCGCGGGACGCCCCGGACCGAAGCGCGGGGCACCTGGGATGAGAGCCTCGCCGCGCGAGTGCCACGGCCGTGAGGCTGGGCGAGACGCTCCCCACCATGTGTCCCGCGCCCGCTGGTTTTCAGCCCGAGGCGGGCGAGGGCCTCCCCACCCCCGCGGGGGCCCGAGCGGGCCGCTCGGCAGCCGGCGGCGCGACGGGCCGCGGCCGCTCGACGGGTACGGCCGCGGGGTCGCCGAAGCCCATCCGGATCCGCACCCGGCGGTAGGCGGTGTAGGCCGCCGGCCCCCCGATCATCACGGCGGCCTCGTACGCCGCGTACCCGCCGTTGGTGACGCATTGCATGCACATGTCGTTCCTCCGCCGTCGCCCGCCAGCACCGGTAGCCTGCCAGACGCGGTTGATCGCGTCCGGCGGGTGAGCGAACATGTGTTCGATGATCGCCGCCGTGCACGTTCCGCGCCTCCCCCTCCTGGTGGCGTTGCTGCGCGCGCGCCGGCCGCTCGACGCCCCGGTGGCGCTCGGGCCGCCGCCGGGCACCCCGCAGGTGATCGGGCTCTGCACGCCCGCCGCCGAGGCCCAGGGGGTGCGGCCCGGCCTGCGCGTGGGCGAGGCGCTGGCGCGCTGCCCCGGGCTCGACCTGGTGGTGCCCGACCCGGAGGCGGCCGCCGAGGCGGCCGAGCGCACCCTGTGCCGCCTCGAGGCCGCCGGGTTCGCGGTGGAGCCCATCGACCTGGACGGCGCCGCCTTCGACACGCGGGGCACGCTGCGCCTGCACGGCGGGCTCACGGGGGTGCTGCGCCGGGTGCGGGCGGCGCTCCCGGTGGGGGCCGACGGCCGGGTGGGGGCCGCTCCGTCGCTCTTCGGCGCCCTCCAGGCGGCCCGCGAGGCGCCGCCCGCGCGTCCCCTCGTGATCCCGGCCGATGAGCTGATCGAGTTCCTCGCGCCCCTCCCGGCCGGGCGCCTGCCCCTGGCCCCAGACCTGGTCGACGCCCTGCACGACCTGGGCCTTCGCACGATGGGCCAGGTGGCGGCGCTGCCCCGCGCGGCGGCCCTCGAGCGCCTGGGCTTCCCCGGCCTGCGCGCGTGGCACCTCGCCCGGGGCGAGGCCGGCCGGGCCCCGCGTCCCCGCCGCCCGCCGCGACCACTGCGAGCGGCGTTCTCCTTCGCCGACCCCGTGGCGGCGCTGCCGGCCCTCGAGGCCGCGGCCCGGCTGCTGCTGGGCGAGCTGGCCGCGGCGGCCCGGGGGCGCGGCGCCGCCCG
>JAXIPH010000357.1:0-6754 GCA_045403035.1 Thermoleophilia bacterium
CGCCCTCTCACGGCGGTAACACGGGTTCAAATCCCGTATGCGCTACTCAACTGATTCTCACGAAGGGCCTGTAAACGGGGGCCTTTCCGCACCGCGACGCGTACCGGAGCCGCCTGCTCCAGCACGACTACTTCAACCTGGACACCATCAAGGCGTCCCGGTGGGCAAGCAAGACACACCGCTCGATGCCTCAGCCTGCGGACCTGAGCTCGGTGAGGGCGGTCTGGATGAGCTCAGCGACGGGCGCCGGCTTGGACACGTAGATCGCGTGACTGCCCTCGGCCTCGACGACCGTCGCCCCGGCTCGCTTCGACATGAAGCGCTGGGCATCGGGCGGGATCATGCGGTCGGCAGTGGCGACGAGGTACCAGCTTGGCCGGGATTTCCAGGCCGGCTCGCTGATCTCACCGGCCAGGGCGCCAACGCCCCAGGGCACCTGGGAGTCGGCCATGAAGGCGGCGTGCTCCGGCTCCACGTCGGCGGCGAACGAGGCGGGGAACTTCTCCTTGTCGAGGAACAGGAAGCCGTCTTGGGGCGGGAGGATCGGCGGCACGGGCGCCCCGGGCGGGGGATTTGCGATCAGGCTGTTGACCGACTCGCCGGCGTCAGGGGCGAAGGCGGCGATATAGACGAGCCCGGCGACGTTCGGATCGGTGCCCGCCTCGGTGACCACGGCACCACCGTAGGAGTGGCCGACCAGGACGACGGGGCCGTCCTGGGCCGCGATCAGCCGCTTGGTCACAGCGACGTCGTCCTCGAGGGAGAGGGTCGGGTTCTGGACCACGGCGACGGTGCAGCCGGCGCCCTTCAGGATCTTGTACACCCCTTCCCACCCGGATCCGTCCGCGAAGCCTCCGTGGACGAGCACCACGTTGGGCTTCTCCAACGTCGGCGCCGCAGCAGCCATGACGACCTCCTTCGCCCAAATCTGGCCGGTGCGGCGATCCTAAACCCCACGCCGCCGAGGACACCACCACGCATCCGTAACCATCGGAAGGCTCACGGAAGGGCCGGCGGAAGCGCGACTGGAGCGCGTGAGCGCGACTGCCGCCAAACGCTCCCTCGGGCGGGCGGTCGACCGGCCGACGAGGAGCCGAAGCCGCCTCAACCATGCCCGGACAGCTCCGGGGCGACGGCTTCCGGCGGACCGGGCGGGCGGTGGCGGATCGCGACCGCGAGCCAGACGGCGTTGACCGCCAGGGCGATGACGTTGCTCACGACGAGCGGCACCGAGTCGACGGCCAGGCCGTAGACGAGCCACAGGCCGAAGCCCACGCAGAGGATCCCGATCTGGAGGGCCGAGACCCCCAGGGAGGATCCCGCCGCCCGGATGCGGTGGATCTGAAGCACCGGCGAGAGCCCCATCGCCACCCCCCAGACCGTGGTGACCCCGGCGATCACCTCGACCGTGGACATCGGACCTCCAGGTGTGCGTGCAGCTCGATCTTGCGAAAGGTCACGAGCGGTTCCTCCTCGGGTGGCGGAGCGTGCCGCGATCCGAGGCGGTCAGTCGCGCAGGTCGCCCCGCTCCCGGTCCTCGCCGTAGAGGAAGCTCTTGCCGGCCGCGGGGGTCAGGGACCAGCGGGGGCCGGCCGTGACACGTCTGGCGCAGAACACTAGAGACCGAGGTCGATGGCGCCCGCCCAGAGCCCCACGGCGACTGCCAGCACGATCAGAATCACCAGGACCAGCGGCCACCTGCGCCGGCGCCGAAAGCCGGCCTGTCGGGACGTGGCGCGGGTGGCGCCGAGCTCCACCTGCTGCGGGCGCACGGCGACCTGGCCCGGATCGCGGTCGACCGGCAGGTCGCGCACCGGCTGCGGGACCGCCACGCCGAGATGCGAAGCGTACGCGCGCACGAACCCGCTGACGTAGGCCGGATCGGGCAGGGACTCGTAGCGCCCGTCCTCGATCGCGACCAGGTAGCGCTCGCGGATCCGAGTCGCCGCCGCGCAGTCGGCGATCTCCAAACCCTGGCGCATGCGGGCCTCGCGCAGCCTTGCGCCGATCGCGGGCCGCTCCTCCACGGGGCGCAGCCTACGCGCACCGGCGGGCCGCGTCATCCCGGGTTCCGCGGGATGCGTCATGCTTACCGGGAGGGTGAGCGCCGACGACGACCACTACCGGGCGCTCGACGTGGCGCATGACGCGGGCGCCGACGAGATCCGGGCCGCCTGGCGGCTCCTGCTGGTCGCGTTCCATCCCGACCGCTTCCGCGACCCGGAGCAGCGCCGGCGCGCCGAGGAGATCACGAAACGGGCCAACGCCGCGTGGCAGACGCTGGGCGACGAGGAGCGGCGACGGCGCTACGACCGCACCCGCGAGCACGCCCCGGCGCCCGCCACGCTCCGCGAGCGGGAGCTGCCCTGCCCCAGCTGCGCCACCCGGTGCCGCACCCCCGACGCGGGCGGCCGCACGGTGCGCCTGGCCTGCCCCGCCTGCGGCGAGTCGTTCCCCGCCATGATCGGTGCCCGCTTCCTGGGCCGCCCCCGGCTCGAGAAGCGATGGCTGGGCTTGCACTACGAAGGGCTCTTCCGGGACGAGGAGGGCGCGGTCAGCTCGGTCAGCTTCCGCCGCCTGCCGCAGGAGCTGGCCCTGAGCGACGGGGAGGTCGTCTCCATCGTCTTCCACCCCCGCCGCGCCCGCCCGGTGTACGCGATCCTGCACGGGACCGCTCTCGACATGGGCTGGCGGGTCGGCTGAGGCGGTGTTCGACCGTCAGCGGGCGGTGACGCTGATACGCGTGCTCTCGAGGGCCCCGCCCACGGGCCGGGCCGTGATCCGATAGGCCGCGTCCGGGTGCAGCCGGCGCCCCACCGACGCGGGCACCCGCACCGCGCTGCGCCCGGACCGAAGCGTCCGGGTGAACTGGGACGTCGCGCGGCGCCCGGAGACCGGGCGCACTTGGAAGACCACCCGCGCCGCGCGCGTGAGCCGCACCCTCAGCACGGGTCGAGTGCCGGGGCGGACGATGGTGGGAGCGCTCAGCGTCACCCGCGGGGCGCGCCTCACGATCACCCATCGCGATCGGCCCGTCGCGGCGTTGCCGGCCGCGTCGAGCGCGACCACCCGCCACGCGTGGCGGCCGCGTGCGAGGCGCACGCGGGCGCTCCTGGTCGCGGGGCCGACGCTCGCCGCCGCCACCCCGTCCACCTCGACGCGGTAGCCCGCCAGGCCGCTCAGGCCGTCGGTCGCGGCGCGCCAGGTGAGCTTCACGAGCCCCACCGTGCGCACGGCGCCGGCCACCGGGGTCAGCGGCCGCGCCGTGCCCGGCGGGGTGCGGTCGACCACCAGCACCCGTGCCGCCGAGGGGCTCTCGTTGCCGAACCCGTCAACCGCCACCACATCCCATGCGTGGCGGCCCTCGGCGAGGGTGGCCCCGGGGATCGCCGAGGTGGTGCCGGCGCCCACCGTCGCCACGGCCGCGCCGTCGACGCGCAGCCGGTAGGTCGCGACACCGCTCTGGAGATCCCCTGCCGGGCTCCAGCGGAAGGAAGGCCCCGCCAGGGGGGTGGCCAGTGCGTCCGCCGGCTCGAGCGGCGCCGGGGGCGACGGCGGGGTGATGTCCGGGACACCCGTCGCGGCCACGCGGAGCGCGCCGTCCAGGTTCAGGCGCCGGCCGGTCGAAGTGGTCGCCGCCAGTGACGCCACCGGATCCCCGCCCTCGACGATGGCCGTGATCAGCTGCCACGGCACGAGGCCGGGTCGGATCCCCAGCGCACTGGCCGCGGCCGCCGAGACGTGCGGCGCCGCCATCGACGTTCCGTCCTTGTAGCTGTACTGGTTGGCGGGGTAGAGGCTCAGCACGTCGTCCCCGGGGGCGCCCACGTCCACCTGCACCGAGCCACGGTTCGAGAACCCGGCGAGTCCGTCGGACGACGTCGTGGCCGCGACGGCGAGCACCGTCGTCGCCGGGCAGTTCGCCGGCCAGAACGGGGACTGGTCGTTGTTCGTCCCGGTGTTCCCGGCGGCGGCGACGAAGAGCACGCCCTGGGCGCCGGCCTGTGCGATCGCGTCGCACAGCGCCGGCGAGTAGGTGGTGCTGCCGAAGGAGCCGTTGATGATCCGGACGCCCTTCGCGACGGCGTACTGGATGGCGGTGATGGCGTGCGAGGTCGCACCGCCGCCGGGTCGGATGAACTTCAAGGGCATGATGCGGGCGTTGTCGGCGACGCCGGCCACCCCGACGCCGTTGTCGCGCCGGGCCGCGATCGTTCCGGCCACGTGCGTGCCGTGATCGTCGCCGTCGGCGGCGTCGTAGACGCTGGCGTTCCCGCTGGCGAAGTCCCACCCGGTGATGTCGTCGATGAGGCCGTTGCCGTCGTCGTCGATCCCGTTGGCCGTCTCGCCCGGGTTGGTCCAGACGCGCGAGGCGAGGTCGGGGTGGCTCACGTCCACGCCGCTGTCGAGGACCGCGACGGTCACCGGAGCCGCTCCGGCCGCGCGGACCCAGCCCGCCGGGGCCGCGATCCTCGGCAGCGGCCACTGCTGGTCCACGAGTGGGTCGTTGCTGATCGAGACGGGGTGCATGATCACATCCAGCTGCACCGCGCCCGCGGCGTCGACGTCCTCCAGGAGGTCGCGCGCATGGCCGAGGGTCATCGCCTCGTCCAGGCGGTAGGCCCGCCACCCGGCCATCAGGGGCCGCACGGCCTCGGCGTCGAGGGCGCGGCTGACCTCCGCGCGCGCGGCCGGGCTCGCCTCCGGGTCGACCCGCACCAACACGGTGGAGGCCGGCGGGGGCGGCTGGGCAGCCGCAGGCCGGGCACCGAGACCGGCGGCGATTCCCACCGCGCAGACCGCGCCCAGGGCGCGCCTCAGGCACAGGTTGGTGACCGTAGGCCTCCTTGCCCGGTCGACGACTCATGCTGCTATCGGCAGATCGGGGCCCGAGGACAACACCTATGGGGGCCGCGGCCGCGCCGCGGGGGCGCTCAGGCGGAGAGGTGCACCGCGAAGAAGGCCCGGATGGCCGTCCGGCCGCCCTCGGTGGCCGCGGAGGCGAAGGCGGCGGCGAGGGCCGGCGACTCACCCTCCGTGACGCGCACGACCTGGGCATCGAGCGCGTGCCAGCCGAGCTCGGCCAGCTCGATCTCGATCCTCACCTGGGCCGCGGACGGGAAGTCGGCGCCCGCAAGGAGCACACCGCCCTCGCTGAGGTTGACGGCCTCGGCATCGACGACGGTGCTTCCGAAGCGGACCCGCGCGGGAAGGCGGACGTCGGCCCGCCGGTGCGCCCGCCGCTCGTCGTGCTCGGTCGTCTCGGCCATCCGGCTCCTCGTCCCGCATGTCACGAACCGCAGGCAGGGTAGCGGAGGATCGGCGTTCCGCCATCACCCGACGAGCGGAAGCGGCCTCTCGAAGACGATCCGGTGCATGTGCACGCGGGCCGGACCCGGCTCGGCCGCGCTCACCCGCCCGGCAGGATGCCCGCCCGCCGGCCGTCGCGTCCCTCCGTCAGCCCCCCGGGGTGGCGGCGGAGCGGGCGACGTAGTCCTCCAGGAGCAGGAGGTTCGCCTCGCCCGCGCGCCGCGTGACCTGCAGCAGCTCGGTCATGGTGGCGACCTCCTCCACCTGCTCGGTCACGAACCACTGGAGGAAGGCCTGCGTGGCGTGGTCCTTGTGGGCGATCGCCAGGTCGACGAGATCGTTGATGTGCCCGGTGACCGAGACCTCCCAGTCGAGGCTCGCCTGCACCGCGTCCTCGGCGCTCTCGAAGTCCGCCTTGGGCGCCGAGACACCGGGGATCGCGACGCGACCGCCCGTGTCCTGGATGTAGGCGAGGAACTTCATCGCGTGCGCGTGTTCCTCGGCGGCCTGCGCCGCGAAGAAGGTGTGCAGCTCCGGGAGGCCCTCCGCGTCGAACCAGCTCGAGACGGACAGGTACTGGAGATGCGCCTCCAGCTCCCGGCCCATCTGGGCGTTCAGGGCCTCGGCAACGGCGTTCTCGATCGGCATCGGACTCCTCCCGGCAGGTGCGTGCGCAGTCTAGCTGTGCTCCACGTTCGGGGGATGGAACTCACCACGGCCGCGGGTAGTGTGCCGGGCGCAGATCACCACATGGAGGCTCCTCGATGTCGTTCGTGAACCGCCGGTCGCTGACCGGACTCTGCGCCGCCGGCGCCATCGCGCTCGTCGCCGGCTGTGGTGGCGGCGACGACTCGTCCGACGCCCTCAGCGCCGACGAGTTCCGCAGCCAGGCGGACGCGATCTGCCAGACCTCGAAGGACACGATCGCCGCCCTCACGGAGCCCACCTCCGCGAGCACGAACGAGGAGGTCTCCGCATACCTGACGGCCGGCCTCCAGGCCACCGACTCGGAGATCGCCGATCTGCGCGCCCTGGTGGCGCCCTCCGACCTCGCGGTCCCCCTGGACGAGGCGCTCGACCTCCTGGAGCAGCGGCAGGAGCGCATCCGCGCCGTCACGAGCCGCGTGGCCGGCGGCGAGGAGGTCGCGACGGTCTACGAGGACGCGAACACCGAGATCGACGGCCTCAACGCCCAGGCCGACGCGAAGGCCCGTGAGCTGGGCCTCACCGTGTGCGGCACGCACGCCGACGACTCCACCGGGTCGGGCACGACCCCGACCGGGACGACGCCCACCGCCCCGACCACGACCGCCGGCCCGCAGTCCGCCGAGGTGACGTCCGACATCCAGGCCGTGCAGACGGCCCTGCTGGGCGTGAGCCAGAGCCTGCAGTCGGCGAGCGGAACCTCCCTCGAGGACCTGCAGGAGGTGGTCCCGGAGGCGCG
>JAXIPH010000017.1:0-14651 GCA_045403035.1 Thermoleophilia bacterium
GAGCGCTCGCGCACGACCATCGACCTCGACTTCGAGGGGCACGGCATCGGCAAGCTGCTCGTGCCGCTCGTCGTCCGCCGGCAGGCGCGGAAGGAGATGCCGAAGAACCAGCAACGGCGGAAGGAATTGCTCGAGCGCGGCGCTTGAGAGGCGGCTCAGAGGTCGTCGGGCCGCGGCCGCGTTCGGTGAGGCGCCGGCGCCCCTCTGAGCGAGGACACCCGAGACGCTCCCTTCGTGGAGAAGGAGCAGTCTCGACCTGCGCTCCAACTCCTCGTCCGAAGCAGGGCTCTGAACTGCGGACGCTGCTTGTCGGTCATCTCCGGGGCTCGGATACTGTCGGGGGGTGGCAGACGAGCCGTCCCAGGGCGCCGAGCAGGTCCGCGCCGCGGAGGTCATCGGGGCCCTGTGCCTGGCGACCGACCTCGGCATGGGATTCCCGTTCGAGCACGGGCTGCACACCACGTTGGTCGCGAGCCGGCTCGCTGACAGGCTCGGGGTCGACCCGGCGACGGCGTCGCAGGCGTACTACGCCTGCCTGCTTTCCCATGCGGGTTGCACCACCGACGCCCACGTCACCGCGGAGGTCTTCGGGGCTTCGCTCACCACCCATCTCAACCCCGTCTTGTACGGGTCCCAGCGAGAGGTCCTGGCCGGGCTCATGGGCGCGCTGCCCGAGCCGGAGAGCCCGGCAGCCGTGCGTGCCCTTCAGGTCGCGCGCGGACTCCCGAGGATCGCCCGGCTGCAGCGTCCGCATTTCACCGCCATGTGCGAGGTGGCGCAGATGCTGGCCGACGGGGTCGGGCTGCCCTCCTCGATCGCGGGTCTGCTTGCCCACCTGACCGAGCGCTGGGACGGCAAGGGCCCGCTTCGACGGGCCAAGGGCGAGGAGATCCCGCTGCCGATGCGGATCGTCCACGTCGCCGTCGACGCCACTTTCCAGCGGTGGCTCGGCGGCGTGGAGCGCGCCGCGCGGCTCGCCAGCGAGCGAACGGGAGGCGGGCTCGATCCGGAGGTGGCCGCCTGGCTCGCCGACGATGCCGAGGAGATCCTCGCGCTCGATCCGGAGACGTCGGCTTGGGATGAGGTGCTCGCGTGTGAGCCAGAGCCACGCCTGACGCTCGAGGGAGAGGCGATCGACCGGGCGCTTTCGGCGATGGGCGGCTTCGCCGACCTGATCTCGCCTTACCTGACCGGCCACTCGGCCGGCGTCGCGGAGCTCGCGGGCGCAGCGGCAAAGCGCTGCCGGCTGGACGCCACGAGAGCGACCACGGTACGGCGCGCGGCGCTCATCCACGACCTGGGGCGGGTCGCGATCGGCGCCCGCACCTGGCAGCGGGCCCGGCCGCTGACCCCCGGCGAGTGGGAGCAGGTCCGCCTCCATCCCTACCAGACCGAGCGCGTGATCTCGCGCTCGCCGTTGCTCTCCGCGCTCGCGCCGGTCGCGGGTGCGCACCACGAGCGCCTCGACGGCTCGGGCTACCATCGCGGCTCATCCGCCGCCGAGCTTTCGCTGCCGGCGCGTCTGCTCGCGGCCGCCGACGTCTTCCACGCGATGTGTGAGCCGCGGCCGCACCGCGAGCCGGTGGGGCCGAAGCCGGCGGCCGAGCACCTGGGACGCGAGGCGAGCGCCGGCCGCCTTGACCCCGACGCAGTCACCGCCGTGGTGGAGGCGGCCGGGGAGCGGGTGCCGCGACTGGAGCGCCCAGCCGGGCTGACCGAGCGCGAGGCCGAGGTCCTCGGCATGCTCGCCCGCGGCCTCCAGACCAAGCAGGTCGCCCGGGGTCTCGGGATCTCGGTCAAGACGGCCGACAGCCACATCCAGCACGCCTACCGCAAGGTCGGGGTCTCGACCCGCGCGGCGGCGACCCTGTTCGCGATGGAGCATGGGCTCATCGCATCGGGAGAACTCCCGATTGTGCGCGCGGCGCCTCGGTCGTAGCGTCCTGCTCGGCTCGACGAGCGCGTCGAGCGCGAACGAAGCGAAGGAGGCGAGGATGGCGGTCGCGATGATGGTGGACAACCCCGAGGGCTCGCAGGAGATCTACGACAGGGTCCGCGAGCGCCTCGGTTTGGAGAGGCCCGGCGGGGGGATCTTCCACGTCGCCGGTCCCAGCCCGAACGGCGGGTGGCGGGTGATCGAGGTCTGGGAGTCGGAGGAGGACGCGAAGCGGTTCGTCGCCGAACGCCTGCTGCCCGCCTTCGAGGCGGTCGGCGCCCCCGCGCCCCCTCCGCCCGAGCTCTGGCGGGTGCACAACCACATGACGTAGTGCGGGACGCGCAACCGGCTCACGCACGATTCCGCTTGAGCGAGGAGCCCGCCGCAGGCGGCGACGGCCGCGGCTGCGAGCGGTCGATCTCACCCCCGCGCAACCACCGCATTGCCAGGGCAGGGAGGGTCTCGATCATCGATGCCGAACCGGTGCGGCTAGGATCGCCGCGTGGACGTCGAGGACTACCGTCGCACCAGCCAGGAGGTCTGGAGGGCGATGGCGCCCGGCTGGGAGCGCTGGCGAGCGCAGCTTGCGGACGCCCTGACCCCGGTTCGGGAGTGGCTGGTCGGGGAGCTCAGGCAACAGCCCGGGGAGACGGTGCTCGAGCTAGGCGCCGGCACCGGCGAGCCCGGGTTCGAGGCGGCGGCGATCCTTGGTGAGGACGGTCGGCTGATCTCGACCGACTTCTCCCCGGAGATGGTCGAGGTCGCCCGCCGCCGCGGCAGCGAGCTCGGGCTCGGCAACGTCGACTACCGCGTGATCGACGCCGAGCGGATCGAGCTCGACTCAGGCTCGGTCGACGGCGTGCTCTGCCAGAGCACCTACATGCTGGTGACCGATCCCGCCGCAGCGCTCGCCGAGACGCGCCGCGTGTTGCGCCCGGGCGGCCGGCTGGCCCTCTCAGTGTGGGGCGCGCCCGAGCGCAACCCGTGGGCCTCGATCGGGGGCGTGATCCTGGTCGAGCGCGGACACATGCCGCCCCCGGAGCCCGAGGCACCCGGGGTCTTCAGCATGGCGAGCGAGGAGCGCACCAGGGCGCTGCTCGACGGCGCCGGCTTCAGGTCGGTCCGCACCGAGCAGGTGCCGGTGCGCTTCGCCTTCCGCGTCCTCGACGACTACGAGCAATGGGTCATCGACGTAGCGGGCCCGTTCGCGATGGTAGTCCGCGGGCTCCCCGAGGATGAGCGGGAGGTGCTCAGGGCACGGCTCAGGGAGGCGTTCATCCCCTTCGCCACCGACGCTGGGTACGAGCTTCCCGGCGTCGCTCTCTGCGCGGTCGCGAGCTGAACGCCGCGCTCGACGAGTGCGCCGTGACGGCGCGGGCTTTGGGCCGGTCTCCCGGGCGCTCCTGTAACGCCCCAAGATCGAGCTCGCGGCGGACTACCGCTTCGACTGGATCGCTTGCGAGGAGTCTGCAAGTACCCGATGCCCGAGTGTGGAGAGGAACGGACCCTATTCACGCGGCCGCGCTTGTGGCGGCGCGCGTGGAGGAGAGCCGCTCCGCGCCGACGAAGACGTTCCACGGCTCGATGCTGGTGATCTGGAGCTGGTCTGTGGGCGTCCAGGGGTCGTCGGCGAGGCGGCGCTGGATCTCGGCCTCACTGTCTGCGTTGACGATCAGCAACACCCGGAGGCGTCCGTGTTCGCTTCCGGCGAGTGGCCCGGCGCAGAGGACGAAGCCCTGGCCTGCGAGGGCATTCATGAACGCCGTGTGGTCGCTCACCGCTGGCTGCTCGCTGATCCCTTTCCCGTCTGTCCATGCGGGTCCGGCTTCACGGATAACGGCGAAGTAGCTCACTTGTCGCTACCTCTTTAGGCTCGGGCGATCAGGTAGTGGAACTCGTTCTGTAGCCGGTAGCCGCCACCCGCGGTGCGGTGCGCCACCAGGCCCTTGGCGATTGCGTCCTTGACCGCATCCTCCTGCTCCGGGCCGACCAGCATCGCGATCCCAGCGGGCGCCACCAGCGCGCGGCGGAGCGTGTCCTCGTCGGGGTACTCGTAGGCCCAGCTGGCGTCGAACGCGCTCTCCGGGGCGAGACCTGCCTTGGTGGCGAACTCCTCGAGCACGCCGGGCTTTGCATAGTCCGGCTCGGGTGGCGCGTCCGCCGGGCGCGGCGGCATGAACGGCCTGACGATCTCCTTCATCGCCTCCAGGTCGTTTCGCTCGTGCGGTCCCCACACCTGGATCACGACCAGCGCGCCGGGCTTGGCCACCCTCCCGGCCTCGCGCAGCGCGGCAACGAAGTCGTTGGCGAAGAAGAACGAGTTGAAGCCGGTGACGAGGTCGAACGTTTCGTCCTCATACGGCAGCTGCTCCATGTCGCCGACGCGCAGATCGGCGTCCGGGAGACGCTGGCGAGCAACTTCAAGGAGCGCTTCGGAGGCGTCGAGCCCGTAAGGTCGCGCGCCGCGGTCTGAGACCAGCTGCAGGAACGCCCCCACCCCGCAGCCGACGTCGAGCACCAGCTGCCCCGGCTCTAGGTCGACCCGCTCGAGCGCCGCCTCATAGGTTGGGATCTGCTGATCCTCACTCAACGTCCAGTCTCCGGGCCGCGCTCCCCACAGCGGCCCCCACCGCTCCGCGCTCCCGTTCAGCTGCGCCGTTTGCGTCGTCGACGGCATGTCCGCTCCATGCAGTAGGCTATGAACCATAGGTACCGTAAGCTATGTTGCGTAGTCTTGTCAACTGAGGAGCCGACTGGTTGCATGGCCAGCACCGAACTCAGCCTGTTCTCCTACGAGATCCTCGGCCTCGTTGGGCGCGGGGGCGCCGGCCCGCACGACCTGCTGGGGCTGGCCAAGCAGGGCCGGATGTTCGCCTGGGCTGGCGAGAGCCAGTACTACACCGAGCCCAAGCGGCTCGCGAAGCTCGGCTACCTGTCCTCGCGCAAGGAGCCCGGCAAGACCCGCGAGCGCACCGTCTACACGCTCACCGACAAAGGGCTTCAGGCGTTGCAGGAATACGCACGGACCCCCGTCGGATTCACGCCGCTGAAGAGCGATGCGCTGCTCCGCTTGCTGATCTGCGACCTGGTGGGGGAGCAGGTCACCCGCGAGAGCATGGCCACGCTTCGCGACGACATCGCGGACATCGAGTCGCGTCTCCAGGACGCCGAACGGACCGCGCACCAGCTCCCCCACCGCGAAAAATACCTGCTGCTCGTTATGGAATTCATGCGCCGATTTCTCGAGCTGCACCTGGAGCTCGTCGCTCAGGTCGAGCAGGAGCTGAAACAGGAAGCCGAGCCATCAGCGAGACCTCAGGAGCGGGCCGCGACTGGTTGACGCGCTTGTTTCGCTGCCCCTCCCAGCTAGCTGCGAACGATTTCCCGATGCCCCACTGCGACAACGAACGAGCATCCTGAACTCGTCGGGACCGGTTCCTGCCTGACGCGGAACTGAAGAGCGTGCCGGCCCGGGAGCTTGCAAACTCCGTGCAAGCGATCCAGCCGAAGCGGCAGTCCGCCGCGAACTCGATCTGGCTCCCGCCCTGGACGAGATGCAGGCGCCCGCAGCAGGCGCGCACTCCGCTCCCGCGTCGCTCCTGCGTCGATGGGAACAGGAGCAGCGGGGGGCGCCCAGCTTCGACGCTCATGTCCTCTGAGCGAGAGGGCGGCCCGCAGAACATCAATCTCGGCGCGCCACGGACTTCTGAAAACCGCCTCTAAAGCCCCAGGCGCCTCAGCATCGACTCGTCGTCGCGCCAGTGCTTGCGCACCCTGACCATGAGGGTCAGGTGGCCCTCGGTCCCCCACAGGCGTCCCAGGGCCGACCGGGCGGCCGCGCCGATGTCGCGCACCATCCCGCCCCCGTGCCCCACGACGATCGCCTTCTGTGACTCGGTCTCCACGACCAGAACGGCGCGCACAACGATGCCGTGCCGGGCCGGCTCGATCTCCTGGACGTCCACCGCCAGCGCGTGCGGAATCTCTTCGCGCAGACGCAGGAGCGCGGCCTCGCGGATGAGCTCGCCGGCAAGCTCCTCGTCGGTCTGGTCGCTCGCGACCCCGTCAGGGAAGTAGCGCGGGCCCTCTCCGAGCAGCGACGGCAGGTCGGAGCGCAGGGCATCGACGCCTGTCCCCTCGCGGGCGCTGACCGGGTGCAGGGACACGAAGTCCACCAGCCGCGCGGCCCGGGAGATCGCCAGGGCGATCTGGTCGGCGTCCAGGCGGTCGACCTGGTTGAGCACGGTGATGGTGGGAAGCCGCGACGCGCGCAGGCGGTCCGCGATGAAGCGGTCGCCCCCTCCCACCGGCTCGGCGGCGTTCAGCACGTAGAGGGCGGCGTCGCAGTCGGCGAGGCTCTCGTCGACCGTCGCCTGCATCCGGGTCGTGAGGCCGTCGGCCGGCCGCTGGAACCCCGGCAGGTCGAGCAGCACCGCCTGCCAGTCGTCCCCGTGCGCCACGGCGGTGATGCGCCTGCGGGTGGTCTGGGGACGCGGCGAGACCGCGGCCACCTGCCGGCCGGCGAGGGCGTTCGCGAGCGTCGACTTCCCCACGTTGGGTCGGCCGGCGAGGGCCACGAGACCGGATCGGTAGGTCACAAGTGCCCTGCCAGGTGACGTTGCTCGTGTTCTGGCCGCGAAAATCCCGCGGGGCAAGGACGCAGGGAGCCCGCATAGCTTTGCCTATTCGGGCGACCGAGGACGCTGCATCCGCGATGATTTGCAGCCCGCCAGAACCGGGCGGACGTTGCCTGGCGGGGCACTCCCCCTAGCCCCAGAGCTGGAACATGAGGATGGCGGTGCCGGTGCCGAGCACGGCCCCCGCCGCCACCTCCACCAGCGAGTGGATGCCGGCCTCGACCCGCGACTGGGCCACCAGCAGCGCCATCAGGAAGGCCAGCGTGGAGATCAGGGCCGCGTGGCGCAGCGGCTCGGCCACGATCGTGATGGCCGCCCAGGCGGCGAAGGCGGCCGCGGCGTGCCCGGAGGGAAGCCCGCCCCGCAGGGGCGTCCCCCGTCCCGTGGCCGCCTTGATCGCGATCACGACGATGATGGTGACGATCATCACCACCACCACGATGTGGATCGGCGAGCGCTGGACGCCGGACAGCAGGTCGCGCCGCGAGTCGGTCAGGTGGTCGTAGAAGACCAGGTAGCCGATGGCGAGGGCGTTGGCCGTGGCCACCAGCACGGCCCCGGCGGAGACGTCCTTGGCGATCTTCACGATCGGGTGGTAGGTGGTGACCACGGCGTCGATGGCCGCCTCGACGGCCGTGTTCATCATCTCGGCCACCAGCACCAGGCTGACGGCCCCGATCACCAGCGCCAGCTCGATGCGCGAGAACTCGAGAAGGAGCCCGAGGACCAGCGCGACGACCGCGGCCGACACGTGGATCTGCATGTTCCGCTGGGTGCGGAGGACGTAGACGATGCCCTCGAACGCCCAGGTGAACGACCAGCGCAGGGACCCCTGACGGGGCAGTGCGGACCCGCGGCCGCGCCCCGGTGCCGCCTCGGGAGGGGGCGGTGGCGGGGGCGGCTCTCCGGCGGGTGGCGGGGGCCGCTTCTGGGAGGTCGTCACGCGGCCGGAGCCTCGGCGACCAGGCGATCCTGGAGAGCGAGCATCTCTCCATCATCGACCTCGTGGTCATAACCCAGGAGGTGCAGGAGCCCGTGAACCGCCAGCGTCTCCAGCGGATCCTGGGCGGCGGCCGGGCAGATGACCACGTCGCCCAGCTCCGGGGGCGGGCCGTCGAGCGGCCAGTCGCCGGCCTCCGGGCCGTCGACCGGGAACGCGAGCACGTCGGTGGGCTCGGGCCGGTCGCGGTACTCGGCGTTGATCGCGGCCATCTCGTCGGCGCCGACCACCATCAGGCCCATCGTGGCGCGCTCCACCCCCAGCCGGCCACACGCCCACACGAGCCGCGTCACCAGCAGGCCGGTCCCGTCGCCCCGGGCCTCCACCTCGATCACTCCGTGCCCCGGGCCGCTCCATAGGCGTCGACGATCCGCTGGACCAGCCGGTGGCGCACGACGTCCCCGCGGTCGAGGCGCACGAAGGCGATGTCCTCCACGCCCTCCAGCACCTCCGGCACCGCCACCAGACCGGATCGCTGCGCCGTGGGAAGGTCGATCTGGGTGATGTCGCCGGTCACGACCATCCGGGAGCCGTACCCGAGCCGGGTGAGGAACATCTGCATCTGCTCGGGCGTCGTGTTCTGCGCCTCGTCGAGGATGATGAAGCTGTCGTTGAGGGTGCGGCCGCGCATGAACGCCAGCGGCGCCACCTCCACCTGGCCGCGCTCGAACAACGCCTCCACCCGCTCGGCCTCGAGCATGTCATAGAGCGCGTCGAAGAGCGGGCGCAGGTAGGGGTCCACCTTCGCCGCGAGGTCGCCGGGCAGGAAGCCCAGCCGCTCGCCGGCCTCCACGGCCGGGCGGGTGAGGATGATGCGGCCCACCTCGCGGCGGGTCAGCGCGGCCGTGGCGAGCGCCACCGCCAGGTAGGTCTTCCCCGTGCCGGCCGGACCGATGCCGAAGGTGATCGTGCTCTCGCGGATGGCGTCGACGTAGCGCTTCTGCCCGGCGGTGCGCGGCGTCACGATCGACTGACGGTTGCGCCACAGGACGTCGTCCATCATCGAGCCGGCCGCCTCGGGTCCCTCCACCGAGTGGGCCACCGCGTCGATGGTGCCGGGCGCGATCGGCCGCCCCGAGCGCACGAGCCCGGCGAGCTGCTCCACCACCTCGGCCCCGGCGCGCACCCGCTCCTCCTGGCCGACCAGGGTCAGGCGGTTGCCGCGCAGCGCGACCTCCAGGTCGAGGCGCTCCTCGAGCTCACGAAGCACCCGGTCCTGCTCGCCGGCCAGCTCCACGGCCACCCGGTCGTCGAGCTCGATCACCCGCTCGGCCGTCCCCGGAGGGCTCACATCGTGTCGGATAGCCGGGTTCCGCCCATGACGTGCCAGTGGAGGTGGGGAACGCTCTGCCGGGCGTCCGGCCCGTGGTTCGTGGTAACCCGGTAGCCCGAGTCGTCGAGGCCCGCGCCGGAGGCCACGGCAGCGACGAACGACAGCATCTCCGCCTGCTCTTCGGGGTCGAGGCTCGCGACGCCCGCGATCGAGTCGACGTGGCGCTCGGGGATCACCAGCAGGTGCACGGGCGCCTTGGGGGCGATGTCCTCGAAGGCCAGGAAGCCGTCGCCGCGGCTCACCACGGTGGCCGGGATCTCACCCGCCACGATGCGGCAGAAGAGGCAGTCGGTCACGCGGGCCGCCCGTCGAGGTGCTCACCGACGACGCCCGCCACCACGACCGGCACCATCTCGCCCGGCCCGCCGGCTCCCGCCGGCAGCACGAACCGGCTGTAGTCCGCGCCGAGGCCCGAGAGGGTGCCGTCCTCGTGGCGCTTCGCGATCAGCACCTCGTCGCGGCTGCCCACCCTCGCCCGGCGGCGCGCGAAGCCCAGCCGGTCGGAGAGGTCGCGCAGGCGCCGCGAGCGCTCGCGAAGCTCCTGGGGCGGCGGGCGGCCGGCCAGGGCGGCGGCCGGGGTGCCGGGCCGCGGGGAGTACGGGAAGACGTGCACCTTGCCCATGGCCAGATCCTCCACCACCCGGGCGGTGCGGCGAAAGGCGGCCTCGTCCTCGCCCGGGAAGCCGACGATCGCGTCGGTGGTGAGGTTGGCCCCGGGCAAGGCCTCCCGGGCGCGAAGGCAGGCCTCCACGTACACCCCCGGGTCGTAGGATCGGCCCATCGCCCGCAGGACGTCCCCGTCGCCGGACTGAAGCGGGACGTGCAGGTGGGGCGCGACGGCCGGGGTCTCGGAGACGGCGGCCAGCAGGCGGTCGTCCACGGTTCCCGGTTCGATCGACGAGATGCGCAGCCGGGCGAGCCCCTCGACCGCGCCCACGGCGCGCACGAGGTCGGCCAGGTCGGCGCCCGTGGCCGGATCGCGGTAGGTGCCGATGTTGATGCCCGTGAGGACGAGCTCGGGGTGGCCCTCCTCGAGGCGGCGGCGGGCGTCGGCGAGCACGCGCCCGAGCGGCCGGCTCTCGGCCGCGCCGCGGGTGGTGGGGATGATGCAGAACGCGCACCGCGAGTCGCACCCGTTCTGCACCCCCAAGAAGGCGCGCGTGCGGCCGGGCGCGCGCGGCGCGTCGTCGGCGCAGGCCATCGTGCGACCGCCGCCCAGCATCTCCACGATCTCCTGCGCGGCCCGGTCGGCCGAGCCCGGCACGGTGGTCACCGACGGCCCCGCGAACTGGGCGGCGTTCAGGTTGACGGCGCAGCCCGACACGAACACCCGGCCGCGCCGCGCGCCCCGGTTGGACTCGCGACGACTCTTGCGCTCAGCCTCCACGGTGAGCGCACAGGTGTTGACGACGTGCACCTCCGCCGCCTCGGGGACGGTCTCGACGTGCCCGGCGTCGCGCAGGGCGTCCCGGATGAGCGCGGCGTCCGCCTGGCTCACCTTGCAGCCCAGGAAGCGGACCGAGAAGCGCGTTCCGGCGCTCACCCCCTCCCCTCCCCCACGGCTCCCTCCCCCAGGGCGCCTCCGGCCGCGAGCGCCAGGGACACCGCCACGAGGGCGGCCGTCTCGGCGCGCAGGATGGCCCCGCCCAGCCGGCACACCGACAGGCCCACGGCGCGGGCGGTGGCGACCTCGGCCTGGGCGAACCCCGCCTCCGGGCCCACCACCAGGCTCACGCGCGCCGATGCGCCCTCCCGGCCGGCGAGGGCCGACGGCAAAGACGCATCGCCTCGGGGGTCGATCAGGTAGCCCTCCCCGGCGGGGATCTCGCTCACGACGTCCGAGAACGGTACCAGTCCCCGCAGCCGCGGCAGCCGCGCCTGCCCCGACTGGCGGGCGGCGCTCTCGGCCACCCGCAGGAGCCGCTCCCGGCGCCGCTCCCATGCGCCGGCGCCGGGCACGCGGCGCACGCGCTCGGTCACGACGACCGCCACCTCCTCCACCCCGAGCTCGGCCGCCTTCTCCACCACCGTGTCCAGGCGCCCTCCGTCGATGAGCCCCTGGTAGAGGATCACGGACACCGGCGGCGCGGGGACGGCGCTCGCGGTCTCCACCCGCAACCGCGCACGGTCACCGGCCTCGACCACTACAGCCGCCCAGCGGGTGCCCGCCCCGTCGATGAGCTCCACGGCATCGCCCGGACGACGGCGCACGACCCGGGCCAGGTGGTGGGAGTCGGCGGGGGAGAGCATGACCTCGGCGCCGGGCTCAGGCGCGTCCGCCACGAGGTAGCGGAAGGTGTGGCTCACGGGCTCTCCAGCAGCACGCTGACCCAGCCGTCGCCGGCGATCTGGCGCGAGGGAGACAGCCCGAGCGGCGCAAAGCGGGCGGTGGTGGCGGACACCTCGTCGGCGCGCAGCCCCGAGGCCACCAGCCGGCGAGGCGCGGGGCGCGGGAGGGCGCCGGCGAGCACGGCGAGGACGGTGGCGGTGAGGTTGGCGACCACCACGCCGGCGGCGGGCAGCGCGTCGGACCCGATCGTTCGGCGCGCCACCCGCAGGCCCACGCGGTTGCGCCGCTCGTTGGCGAGGGTCGCCTCCACCGCGAGCGGGTCGTGGTCGAACGCCCACACCGGATCGAAACCCAGCCGCCGGGCGGCGATGGCGAGCACCCCCGACCCGCACCCGGCGTCGAGCAGCGAGCCGGCCGCCGGCAGCCCCGCGAGCAGCTCCAGGCAGGCCCGGGTGGTGGGGTGCTGGGCGGTGCCGAAAGCCATCCCCGGGTCGATGACGACGTCGCCCAGCGGCGGCCGCGGGGCGTCCCACGGGGGTCGCACGCGCAGCCGGCCGGCGATCTCCACCGGGCGGTGGAAGGCGCGCACGGCGTCTACCCACGAGGGGTCCTCGGCCTCGGCGCGCACGCCGCCGGCCGCCCCGGCGCTCCCGACCGCGCGCTCGAGCCGGGCGGCGGCCTCGCCCGCGGGGGGCGCCACCCAGAAGTCGAGCGCGACGAGCCCGCCGGGCAGGGCCCGCTCGCGGCATCCCGTGCCGAGCGCCGCGCAGGCGTCGGCCATCGCGCGCTCGGCGTCGGGGCCGGGGACCGCGACGGTCAGCCGCACCAGCGCCGACGCGGCGCCGGCGTCAGCGGAAGGCGTGCTTGAGACGGTCGAAGAACCCCTCGTCCTCGCGGTAGCTGCGGGCGTCGAGGTTCTCGGCGAGGCGCTCCACGGCGACACGGCCGTCCTCGGTCTGCACCCGGGGAACGCGCACCTCCACCACCACCCGCTGATTGCCGCGCCCGCGGGCGCCCAGGGAGGGGAAGCCCTTGCCGCGCAGCACGTACTCGTCGCCGGGCTGGGTTCCGGGGCGCAGCTCCACCTCGGCGTCGCCCTCCACCGTGGGCACGGTGACCGTCGCCCCCACCATCGCGTCGGTGACCGGGACCGCCACGCGCGTGACCACGTCGAGGCCGTCCCGCCGGAAGCGCGGGTCCTCCTCCACCTGCACGTGCACGTAGAGGTCTCCCCGCGGGGTCCCGCGCTCTCCCGCGGCGCCCTGTCCGGTCATGCGGATGCGCTGGTCGCCGGCGATGCCGGCCGGGATGTCGACCTCGACCGACTGGTGCGCCGGGCGGCGGCCGCGCCCGCGGCAGTCGGGGCACGGCACCGTGGGCGTGTCGCCCGCGCCGCGGCAGTCCGGGCAGACCTCGGCGCGCACGATCTGGCCGATCGGGGTTCGCGCCACCCGCCGCACCTGGCCCTGGCCACCGCAGGTGGCGCAGCGGACGATCTCGCTTCCCGGCGCGCCGCCCGAGCCCTCGCAGGTCTCGCAGGCGCCCACGATCTCGTAGTCGAGCCGTTCGGTCTTGCCGGTGGCCGACTCGACGAAGCTCAACCGGACCGTGACGGCCACGTCGTCGCCCCCGCGCCGGCTCCCGCCGCGCCGGCCGAAGACGTCACCCCCGAAGAAGGCGTCGAACAGGTCCTGGAAGGAACCGAAGTCGGCGAAGTCGGTCGCCCCGGCGCCCCGCCCGCGCAGGCCGTCGTGGCCGTGGCGGTCGTAGATGGCGCGCGTCTCGGCGTTGAAGAGGGCCTCGTAGGCCTCGGCGGCCTCCTTGAACTGCGCCTCGGCCGTCGGGTCCGGGTTGACGTCGGGGTGCAGCTCACGGGCCCGGGAACGGAAGGCCTTCTTGATCGCGTCCGCGTCGGCATCGCGCGGAACGCCCAGGATCTCGTAGTAGTCGCGCTTCATCGATTCCGGAGGTTAGCGTGCGGGGCATCCGCCGAGCCGGGCCCCCCGGGGACCGCTCCGCGCGCCTCGCTGAGCGTCAGTCCCGCTCTCGATCGTCCTCGTGATCGAGGTCGTGCTCGTCGTCGTCCTCGTCGGGGTGGTGGGCGAGGCTCGCCTGGGCCTCCTCGATGAGCTTCTGCACCGCCTCCAGGCTGTTCGCGTCGTGGATCAGGCTGCGCAGCGAGCGGGCGTCGCGGGCGACGACGTGGTCCACCGAGCCGTCCTCCACCCAGAACGGGGCCGCGTCGGCGTCCTGGCGCAGGAACTCGACCGCCTGGTGCCCGCAGTCGAGGGTGTAGGTCGCGATGGCGTAGCGGCTGGACCCGGTGATGCTCTCGTGGGGCTCCCAGGGCACGATCGGGGCCGAGCGCAGGCCGCCCGGCTCCACCACCTCCGAGGCCAGCTCCACCTCGCGCCAGGCCTGGTCGACCGGCACGCGCAGGTCGAAGAGCAGGCTCTCGGCGTCCTCAACCCGGTCGGCCGCGCTCGCCAGGACCGCCGCCACCCAGTGGGCCTCGGCGAACGACAGGCCGGTGAAGAGGTCGGAGTCGTCGAGCAGCGGCGAGAGCTGGGCGTCCGGGCGCGTGCTGATGCCGACCGCGTACTCCTCGGGGCCGTAGGCGCCCGCCTCGATCTTCGCGAGCACCCGCACGGCCGCGCTCGCGTCGCCGCGCAGGGGACGGCGCCACACCTCGAGGATCTCGTACCGGTCGTCGATCGGCTCCGCCACTACTCGTACACCCCCTCGACGTAGCGGGACAGGATCTGGGCCGCCCCGCGCACCGTCGCCATCGCGAGCCGGTAGTCCATCCTGGTGGGCCCGAAAAGCGACACGGTGCCCAGGTTCCTGCGGGGTACACCGTAGTTGGCCGCGACCATGCTGAGCCCCGCGAGGCTCCGGTCCGGGAGCTCCGCCCCGATGCGCAGGTACACCTCGTTGCGGCTGAGGGCACCCCGCAGCAGGGCGAGCAGCGCGTAGCGCTCCTCCAGGCTCTCCATGAGGGAGTCGATCGCCATCAGGTCCAGGTGCCGCTGCTCGGCGAGGAAGCGCGCCCGTCCGCCCACGAAGATGCTGCCCGCGCCCCCGGCCTCGAGATCGGTGAGCGCCGGCGCGAGCACCTCCAGGAACGCCCGCTCCTTCGTCGACAGCGACGGGTCGGCGAGGCGGCTCTCGATCATCCTCGCGCCCACAGTGAGCCCGGCGACGCGCTCGTTGAGGAACGCGCCCGCCCACTCGCACAGGCCGGAGTCGACCGCGCCCTCGAAGGCGAAGACGCGCTTGGTGACCGCCCCCGTGGAGGTGATGGCCACCACCATCACCAGCTGGGGCTGCAGCTGGAGCACCTCGACGTGGCGCAGGGTGGACGACTCGGGGGGCGGTGCCGTGACGATGCTCAGGAGGTTGGTCACCTGCGCCACGACGTCGGCCAGCCGCGTCAGCGCGGCGTCCACCTCGCG
>JAXIPH010000075.1:0-3135 GCA_045403035.1 Thermoleophilia bacterium
GGCGAAGCTCGCCAGCTTGACTCCGCGGGAGGGGTCGAACCGGTCGATGGCCTTGATCAGCCCGATCGTCCCCACCTGCGCCAGGTCGTCCAGCGGCTCGCCCCGGTCGGCGTAGCGCCGGGCCAGCCCCCGGACCAGCGGCAGGTGCTCGACGATGAGGCGCTCCCGCTCGGATGCGCCCACGGCACTGTTTCCGGATGGGGTCGTTGCGATGGCTGAAGTCTGCCGTATCGGCGGCCGCCGGCCCCGGCGGCCGGGCGGGACGGCCCTGCTAGTCTCGCGCGATGCAGGATGACACCGCCGCCGCCTTTCGGGCCCGCGCCGAACGGCGCGGCGAGGTCGTCGTGATCGTCGCCACGGGCGAGCTCGACCTCGCCGGCGCGCCCCTCCTGGCCGAGGCCGTCCCCGACGGCGACGAGCCCGTGGTGATCGACCTCGAGTCGGTCGGCTTCATGGACTCGTCGGGGCTCCGCGCGCTGCTCGAGGCGCGGCAGAGGTGCCTGGAGTCCGGGAGGCCGCTCGCCCTGGCGCGCCCGTCCGATGCGGTGCGCCGGGTTCTGGAGCTGGTGGACCTGAAGCGTGAGTTCGAGCTCCTCGAGGCGCCGCCCGCCTGATCGCGCCGGGCCGGTGGGTCAGCTGATGGTGCCCGAGGCGGCCAGGGCGATCACCAGGCTGCCCACCACCACCCGGTAGATCACGAACACCAGCGTGGAGTGGTGGGCCAGGTAGCGCAGCAGGAAGGCGATCGAGACGTAGCCCAGGACGAAGGCGAAGACCGTCGCGATCGCGAGTGACGAGAAGCTCGTGCCCTCGTCGCCGCGCACCAGCTCGACCAGGCCGAAGAGCCCGCTGAGCACCACGGCGGGGATGGAGAGCAGGAACGAGAAGCGCGCGGCCGCCTCGCGCTTCATGTCCAGGAGCAGGGCCGCGGTGATCGTGGCGCCCGAGCGCGAGGTGCCCGGCACCAGGGCCAGGGCCTGGGCGAAGCCGATCCAGAGGGCGTCGCGCATCCCCACGTCCTCCAGGTCGCGCACCCGGCGGCCGACGGCCTCGGCCAGCAGCAGGATCAGGCCCAGCACGATCAGCACGATGCCGATCAGGTAGAGGTTGCGCGCTCCGTCCTCGATCTGGTTTCGGAACGCCAGGCCGAAGATCCCGATCGGGATCGTCGCGACGATCACGTACCAGCCCATCCGGGCATCGAGGGTGGAGCGCAGCTCGGGGTTGCGCAGGCTCGACAGCCAGGCACGCACGATCCGCACCAGGTCGCGCCAGAAGTAGATCACCACCGCCAGCATGGTTCCGAGCTGCACGACGGCCGTGAACAGCGCGCCGGGGTCCTCCCAGCCGGCGAAGGCGGGCACGATGCGCAGGTGCGCGGTGCTCGAGACCGGAAGGAACTCGGTGAGCCCCTGTGCGATCCCGAGGACGATGGCCTCGAGCCACGACACGACGGGGGAGCCTAGCCTTCGGCTACCGAGGGGAGGCTGGACGCAGGTTTAGGAGATCTTGATCCGACGGGTCAGTCGCAGGGAGCCGAGGCTCGTGCCCGGCTCGCTCGCGCGGACCTCGAGCCAATAGGTTCCGGGCTTCAGGCGCCCGATGGGCAGCCCGAGGCGGAAACCGCCCTTGCCCCGGGAATCGAGCTTGGCCCGGGCCGCGGGGGCACCGATGGGCGCCCGGTCGAACGCGGCCGCCAGCTCGCCGCCGGACGTGCGCACGCCGACGGGAGCCGGGCGAAGGGCCATCGTGAGCGACGCCGTCCGCACGAGGCGGCCGCTGATCCTGAGCGATCCCGCGCCGGGTGCCGGCCGGGCGACCGTCAGCGCCCGCACGGCCCCGGCCGCACGCGGCACGAAGCGGCGCACCGCAAAGCTCTCGTTGCCGGCCGCGTCGCGCGCCCTGAGCACGACCTGCCGGGTACGGCCCTCGGCGAACCGGCGGCGCACGATCGCGCCGCGCGCCAGCTCGCCGTCGCCGAAGCTCCAGCGGATGGTGCCCGGGCTCGCACCGCTCAGCTTGTCCTTGACGCGGGCCTCGAAGACGGCGGTCTCGCCGCGCCGGGTCACCGCCATGGTGAGCCTGGGCTTGATGCGATCGACCGTGACCACGTGGCTCGCCGGCGTGGGGTCCTCGCGGCCGGCTTCGTCGATGGCCTGGGCCTCGACCGTGTGGCGGCCCTGGGGCAGGCTCAGCGACAGCGTGAGGGCCGCACCGGGGGTGCTCCACGGGCCGCGGTCAACGCGCGAGCGGACCATCGTGGCGCCGCCGGTCAGGACGACGTCGTAGCGCAGCGCCTGGGCGCGGGTCGCGGCCGGCGGCGTGCGTGAGAAGCGGGTGTCGGGGAGGGCGCCCACGATGGTCTGGACGGCCTTGAGCGCGTCGAGGCGCCCGGTGCCGAAGGAGGAGTCGGGCCCCGCCGGCCCGAGGTCGGTGGTGGTCGCCTTCAGGGTGTCCACGATCTGCTGCGCGGTGAGCGTCGTGTTCGCCTGGTGGAGCAGGGCCGCGACGCCCGCCACGTGCGGGGCGGCCATCGAGGTGCCCGAATAGGAGAGGTAGCCCGTGCCGACGCTCGACGTGATGCCGACGCCGGGGGCGGCGATGTCCGGCTTCACGAAGGTGGTGCCCGACGCGGGGCCCGTGCCGTCCTGGTCGTCCCACACCACCGGGCCGCGCCCGGAGAAGGGGGCGACGGCGTTGTCTTCGTCGATGGCGCCCACCGCCAGGGACTCCGGGTAGGAGGCGGGGTTGCCGATGCTGCCGGTGTCGGGGCCGGAGTTGCCGGCGGCGAAGACCGGGACGATCCCCAGCTCCAGCCAGCGGCGCACCATGGGGCGGAACCAGGTGTCGTTGGCGCCCGGCGCCGCCCAGGAATTGTTGACGACCGCGGGCTGGTCGGCGGTCGCCGGGTCGCCGTCCGGGTCGGTCATCCACTCGGCGGCGGCGATCAGGGAGCTCGCCGAGCCGGAGCCGACCTTGGTCATCGCCTTGGCCACCACGAGGCGGGCCTGCGGGGCGCCGCCGATGGCGGCTCCGCCGGCGCTGCCGCCCACGATCGTGCCGGCCGTGTGCGTGCCGTGCCCGTTGTCGTCGCGGGGGGTGGACGAGCTCCCCACGAAGTCGTGCCACGCGGCG
>JAXIPH010000046.1:0-23590 GCA_045403035.1 Thermoleophilia bacterium
CACCCGCGGCGCCGCGCGTGGGCCGGGCGCTGCCACGGTGGCCGGGATGCCCTCGCGCCGTCGCCCACCCCCGTGAGCATCACCGTCTGGGCCGCCCTGGCCGGGGTCCTCGGCGCCGGCGCCGGCGGCGTCTCGACCGCGATCGCGTGGCGCTGGCCACGCTCTCAGGCCCTCGTCCGCGGCCCGGCCCGGTGCGGGGGGTGCCGGGGCCGCTTGAGGCCCGTCGACCTGGTCCCGCTGGTCTCGTTCCTCGTGCTCCGCGGGCGCTGCCGCGCCTGCCGGTCGCGGATCCCGGCCGCCTACCCTGCCATGGAGCTCGCGAGCGGGCTCCTCGCCGCCACGGCGGTCCTCGGTCTGGGCGCCGGATGGCGCGGTCTGGCGGGGGCGATGCTCGGGGTGAGCCTGGTGCCGGTGGTCGCCGTCGACCTCAGCCACCGGCTGATCCCCGACGTGGTGGTCGCTCCCACCGCCCTCGCGGCCGCCGCCGCGGGCGCCGCCGCCGACCCCGCCCGCTGGTGGGTGCCCCTCGCGGGCGCCGCGGGTGGCGCGGGGGTGCTGCTGACGCTGTCGCTCGCCCACCCCGAGGGGATGGGGCTCGGCGACGTCAAGCTCGCGGCCCTCCTCGGCGCGGCGCTGGGCCTGGCCGTGATCCCCGCGCTCCTCGTGGCGTTCGCGGCCGGCGCGGTGGTCGGAGCCGTCCTCCTGGTGCGCCTGGGGACGCGGGCCCGGTCGATCGGGATCCCGTTCGCCCCATTCCTGGCCGCGGGGGCGCTGGTGGGGCTGTGGGCCGGTCCGCAGATGCTCGCCTGGTACGCCGGGACGCTGGCGTGAGGCGAGGCGACTCACGACACTAGTCGCCGGCGCCCTACTCCCCGGCCGCCGGCTCCAGGGTCACCCCGGCCAGCAGCGCGGCGTAGCGGCCCCCCCGCTCCAGCAGCTCGTCGTGCGAGCCGCTCTCCACGATCCGCCCCGCGTCGAGGACGACGATCTGGTCCGCGTCGCGGACCGTCGAGAGCCGATGGGCGATCGCGATCACCGTCCGCCCCTCGCCGAGGCGCTCCAGAGCCTCCTGCACGGCGCGCTCGGTCTCGGTGTCGAGGGCGCTGGTGGCCTCGTCGAGGACCAGGATCGGGGGGTTGCGCAGGACGGTGCGGGCGATCGCGATGCGCTGCTTCTCGCCGCCGGAGAAGCGGGATCCGCGCTCTCCGACAATCGTGTCGTACCCCTCCGGGAGGGAGGCGATCACCCGGTGGATCTGCGCCGCGCGGGCCGCGGCCTCCACCTCCTCGTCGGTGGCCTCGGGCCGGGCGAAGCGGATGTTCTCCCGCACCGTGGCGTGGATCAGGTAGGTCTCCTGCGAGACCACCCCCACGGACTCGGCGAGCGACGCGAACGACACGTCCCGGACATCGACCCCGTCGATGGCGACCCGGCCCTCGTCGACGTCGTAGAGGCGCGCCACCAGGTAGCCGAGGGTCGTCTTCCCCGACCCGGTCTCCCCGATGATCGCCGTCATGGTCCCGGGCGGGATGGTCAGCGACACGTCCCGCAGCGTCCAGCGCTGGCGGTCGTAGCGGAACGAGACGCCCTCGAAGGACACCGCGCCCAGCAGCGCGCGCCGGTCGAGCACGACCGGGTCAGGGCGCTCGTGGATGTCGACGGGCAGGTCCAGGTACTCGAAGATGCGGTCGAACAGGGCCAGCGACGTCTGCACGTCGATCTGCACGTTCAGCAGCGACATGATCGGGCGGAACAGGCGCGCCTGCAGCGTCGTGAAGGCCACCACGGTCCCGATCGTCACCGCCTGCCCGGCCCACGTCTGGCCGGCGAGCCAGTAGACGGCCGCGGGCATGATCGCGAACGTCGTCCCGATCGAGGCCATCATCCAGCGGCCGGCCATCCGCTGGCGCACCTCGAGGTCGGCGAGACGCGCGGACTCGCTCGAGAACCGCTCGGCCAGCGCGTCGGAGCGGCCCGTGGTCTTTCCCAGCAGGATCCCGGACACCGACAGGGACTCCTGGACGATGCTCGACATGTCGGCGATCGTCCGCTGGCGGGTCGTGGTGATCTCCTTGCGCTGCGCACCGACCCGCCGAGTGAGCAGGATGAAGAAGGGCAGCAGCCCCAGCGAGAACACCGCCAGGCGCCAGTCCAGGGCGAACATGGCCACCACGCTCGCGAGGACGGTGGTGACGTTGGCGACGATGGAGGTCGCCGTCGAGGTCACCACGCTCTGCACGCCCCCGATGTCGCTCGCGATGCGCGCCTGCACCTCGCCGGTCCGCGTGCGCGTGAAGAAGGCCAGCGAGAGGCGCTGGAGGTGGCGGTACACGGCCGAGCGCAGGTCGTGCATGACCCGCTGGCCGACCTGGTTCGAGAGCAGCGTCTGGTAGACGCCGAGGATCCCCGTGACGATGGCGATCCCGATCATGCCGCCCACGAGAGCCGTCAGCAGGACGTTGTCGCGCTCGGGCAGCGCCGTGTCGAGGATCGCCTTCAGCAGGAACGGGGAGACGATGTCGAGCCCCGCCGAAAGGACGATCAGAGACAGCACGGCCCCCAGGCGCAGGCCGTACGGACGGAAGAGCCCGAAGACCCGGCGCAGGTTCGCCCGGCGCACCGCGGGGTCCGCGGGCCGCTCGGGCGGGGTCTCGACGGCCCACGGGCCGTCGCGCGTGCTCATCGCCTCTCCATGACCGAAGGGGATACCACGGGTCCTGCCTCCCGCGTCCGGCGGGGACGGCTCAGCCTGGGGCGGGCCCTCGGCCCCGGTCCAGCGTCACCAGGGGCGGCGAGGCGAGCCGGTCCCCCGCCTTCTGGGCGACGGTGTCCGCCAGCCAGTGCACGGCGGTGTCGTCCTGGAAGCCGTCGGCGTCCACGATCGCGATCAGGCGGATGAGGCCCCCGTCCCTCTCCCGGCGCACCATCCGGGGGCAGGCCTCCCACGGACCGCCGGCCCCCGCGACGCCTCCGGCGACTTCCGCCAGGATGCCCTCGATCGCGTCCGGGTCGCGGGTGAGCAACTCGACCCGGTAGTGGCGCCGCCCCTCGGGGTAGAGGCGCATGGCGGTGATCTGGCCGTTGGGCACGACCATCCGCTCGGCCCCGGGACCCAGCAGCACCGTCGTCCGCAGACCCAGGGAGTGGACCCGGCCCGTGTAGCCGCTGGGCTCCAGGCGCACCACGTCGCCCACGCCGTACTGGTCCTCGAAGAGGATGAAGAAGCCGGCGATCACGTCGAACAGGAGTCGCTGCGAGGCGAACCCGATGACGACGACCACCAGCGCCCCGCCGCCCACGACCCCGATGTTGCCGCCCCCCGCGAGGGCGACGGCCACCGCGATCGCGGCGGCCACGAGGATGACGTAGCGGATGCCGGTCGCGAGCGCGGAGATCGCCGTCTGGCGCTGGCGCGCCCGGGGCCCGTCGGCCGTGGCCGCGCGCCGGGTCAGGCGGGCCATGAGCCGGCTCGCCAGCCACAGCAGGAGGGCGGCCCCGAGCACGATGAGGGCGACCAGACCGAGGCGGCCGGCCCACTCCGGAAGGCCCAGTGCGGCGGGCGCGAACGGCACGGGCGCGATCATAGAGGCGCCACCGGCCGGTCAGTGCCGGAGGATCAGGTCTCGTCCTCCACGGTGAACGCCTGGACGCCCACGATGGCGAACACCCGGACGCCGGGCATCTCCCACAGGTAGCCGTCCTCGGGACGCAGGCGCCGGACCGTCACCCGGCCGGCGCCGGCGTGCTCGGCGATGACGGCGGCGCGGTCGGACGACATCCGCTGCCGCAGCTCCTCCAGGTGGCGCATCGCCTCGACGGTCTCGCGGGCATTCAGGGACACCGGCGGGGAGGGAGCGCCGTGCGTGGACCGCTCGCGCCAGCGGTCGAGCGCCGTGCTGAGGGCGGGGTCGTCGCCGGGACGCCGCGCCGTCGGCCGTGGAGGCGCTCCCGGGCCCGAGGCCGGCGAGATCCGCCCGCGCCGCGCGGCGTCCTCCCGCAGCCCGCCCAGCAGGCGCAGCGTCGCCAGCGTTTCCCGTGCGCCGCGCAGAAGCCCCACCGCCCCACCTCCTCGCGCATGCCCGGTCGACGGGCGCAGGGGGAAGACTGCCACGGCGCGCGCCCGCGGGCTTCCAGGGGGGCGCGTGGAGGGCGGCACGGTCGCCAACTAGACTGAGTCGTCGTGGCCCTGACCTACCGCACAGCCGGGGAGTCCCATGGCCCGGCGCTCTTCGCGGTGGTCGAGGGGCTCCCGGCCGGGCTCGCCCTGACGCCCGACGACATCGACGCCGACCTGGCGCGCCGGCAGCTCGGCTATGGCCGCGGCGGGCGGATGAAGATCGAGCGCGACCGCGTGCAGGTGAAGAGCGGCCTGCGCCACGGCCTCACCATCGGCAGCCCGCTCACCCTGGAGATCCCGAACCTCGACTTCCCCAACTGGTCGGCCGACCGGATGGCGGTGTGGGAGCCCGAGGGGCAGGTGGAGCCGATCACGCTCCCGCGCCCCGGCCACGCGGACCTCGCGGGCATGCTCAAGTACGGCACCGACGACCTGCGGCCGATCCTGGAGCGGGCCAGCGCCCGCGAGACCGCCGCCCGCGTGGCGGCGGGCGGCGTGGCCAAGGCGCTGCTGCGCCGCTACGGGACCGAGATCCGCAGCCACGTGGTGCGCATCGGCCCGGAGCCGGCGCCCGTGCGCGACGACCTGAGCCTCGACGACTTCGAGGGCGTCGACGAGAGCCCGGTGCGCTGCCTCGACGGGGACGCCTCCGCCCGGATGAAGGCCGCCATCAAGGCGGCGGGCCAGAGCCACGACACGCTCGGCGGCGTGTTCGAGGTCTGGGCGTTCGACCCCCTGCCCGGCCTGGGGTCGCACGTGAGCGGCGACGCGCGCCTCGACGGCCGCCTGGGCCAGGCGCTGTTGGGCATCCAGGCCATCAAGGGCGTCGAGCTGGGCGCCGGCTTCGAGCTCGGGACGATCCCCGGCAGCCAGGCTCACGACGAGATCTTCCACTCGGAGGAGAGGGGCTACTTCCGGCGCACCAACCGCTCCGGCGGCCTGGAGGGCGGCATGACCCACGGCGGCCCGCTCGTGGTGCGGGCGGTGATGAAGCCCATCAGCACCCTCACCCGGCCGCTGGCCTCGGTCGACACGGCCACCAAGGAGCCCCGGAAGGCGTTCAAGGAGCGCTCGGACATCTGCGCCGTTCCGGCGGCGGCGGTGATCGCCGAGGCGGCGGTGGCCTTCGTGCTCGCCCAGGCGCTGCTCGAGAAGTTCGGCGGCGACTCCATGGGGCACCTCGACGCGGCCATCGCGCACTACCGCGCGGAGATCGCCCGCTGACGTGGCACGCTGGCTCCTGTTGACCGGCTTCATGGGCGCGGGCAAGACCACCGTGGGGCGGCGGGTGGCGGTGCGCCTGCGGCGCCCGTTCGTGGACGTGGACTCCGAGCTGGTGGACCGGGCGGGGATGCCGATCGCCGAGATCTTCTCGCGGCGCGGGGAGCTGTGGTTCCGGCGTCACGAGGAGACCGCCATCCGCGAGCTCCTGGCCGGCGAGCCGGGGGTCATGGCCCTGGGCGGCGGCGCCCTCGAGAGCACCCGCACCCGCTCGCTGGTGGGCCGCACGGCCGACGTCGTGTGGCTGCGGGCGAGCGTCGACGTGGCCTGGGCGCGGGTCAAGGACTCGGACCGGCCGCTCGCCGACGACCGCGACCGCTTCGGGCGGCGGGCGGCGGCCCGCGAGGACGCCTACCGCGAGGCGGCCAACCTGGAGGTCGACGCCGACGGCCCCGCCGAGGAGGTGGCCGCCCGGGTGGCGGCCTGGGCCCAGCGCGGCGCGGCGGAGGCGGCCCGGTGAGGGTCCCGGCGGCCGCTCCGGCGCGCTGGGCGGAGATCGGCGACGCCCGCTTCCCGATCCACCTCGGGCCGGGGGTCCTCGATCGCCTGGGCGACCTCTGGGCCGACCGCGCCGCCGGGCCCGGCGTGATGCTGGTGAGCGACGGCAACATCGCGGGGCTCGCACGGCGGGCGCGGGCGGCCCTGCAGGACGGCGGATTCCGGGTCATTAGCGCCACCGTCCCGCCCGGTGAGGGCTCGAAGAGCCTGACCCAGGTGGAGCGCCTCACACGCCTGGCGGCCGAGGCCGGGCTGCAGCGCACCGACGCCGTCGCCGCGCTCGGCGGGGGCGTGGTCGGCGACCTGGTGGGCTTCGTCGCAGCGTCCTACCAGCGCGGGGTGCGCCTGATCCAGGTGCCCACGACCCTCCTCGCCATGGTCGACTCGGCCATCGGCGGCAAGACGGGCGTCGACCTGCCGGAGGGCAAGAACTACGTCGGCGCGATCTGGCAGCCCGAGCTGGTGGTGATGGACACGGACGCGTTGGCGACCCTGTCGCCGCGGGAGCTGGCGTGCGGCTTCGCCGAGGTCGTGAAGTACGGGCTGCTGGACGGCCCGGAGCTGTTCGAGCGGGTGGAGGCGTGGCCCGCGCTGCCGGGCCCGCCCGCCGAGCTGGTGGACCTCATCCGGCGCTGCATCGACCACAAGCTGGCGGTGGTGGCGGTCGACGAGAGGGACCTGGGGCCGCGGGCCGCGCTCAATCTCGGGCACACCGTCGGGCACGGCATCGAGGCCGGGGCGGGCTACCGCTACCGGCACGGCGAGGCCATCTCGCTCGGCCTTCTCGCGGCACTCCGGCTGTCTGAGGGCGCGGTCGGCCTGGACCCGTCCTGGAGGCCACGCGTGGCGGAGGTCCTCGCACGCCACGGCCTGCCCACGCGCCTCGACCCCGACGTGGCCACGTCGGCGATCCTGGAGACGATGGGCCGCGACAAGAAGGCCGAGGCCGACGCCCTGAACATGGTGCTGAACGCGGCGCCCGGGGACGTGCGCCGACGGGTGACCCCCTCGTGGGACGCCATCGCGGCCGCGGTCGAGGAGCTGCGCGGGTGAGCGACCCGTCAGCCCGCATCGCCCTGCTGCACGGACCGAACCTGAACATGCTGGGGCGTCGCCCCTCCCGGCACTACGGCACCCTGACCCTGGGCGAGCTCGAGCAGCGCGTGCGCGAGTGGGGGAGTGAGCGAGGCATGACCGTGGCGGCGTTCCAGACCAACCACGAGGGATCGTTCCTCGAGCATGTGCACGGCCTGGCCGGCACGGTGGACGGCGCGATCGTCAACCCGGGCGCGTGGACCCATTACCAGTGGTCGATCCGGGACGCGCTCGAGCTGCTGGGAGCCCCGTTCATCGAGGTCCACCTCTCGGACATCGAGGCCCGCGAGCCCCACCGGCGCCAGTCCGTGGTGCGGGACATCGCCGCGGCGGCGATCTGGGGGAAAGGGCCCGATGGCTACCGCGAGGCCCTCGACAAGCTCGCCGAGATCCTGCGATGAGCGCTGTCCCAAGGCCGGAGGGCGCCCGCCGGCAGCGGCTGCTCGCGGCGCTCGAGGAGGGCGGCCTCGACGCCCTGATCGTGACCGACCTCGCCAACGTCCGGTACCTCACGGGCTACGTCGGCAGCAACGGCATCGCCGTCCTGGGGCGCGAGGGGGGCGCCCTGCTCACCGACTCGCGCTACGCCGTCAGCGCCCGCGAGCAGGTGAGCGGCGTCGAGGTCGTGGTGGGGTCGCGCGACCTCCTGGCCGACGTCGCCGCGCGCGCGCCCCAGGCGGCGGGCGGAGGACGGATCGGGGTCGAGGCCGAGAACCTCACCCTCGCGCGCCACGAGCGGCTGCTGGAGCGGATGGACGGGATCGTGGTGGAGCCCACGCGCGGGATCGTTGAGGACCTGCGGATCGTCAAGGAGCCCGGGGAGATCGACGCGATGCGCCGGGCCGCTGGCGTCGTCGACCGGGCGCTCGAGCAGGTGCTCCAGGCGGGCATCGTGGGACGCAGCGAGCGCGACGTGGCCTTCGCCCTCTACGGGGCGATGCTCGACGAGGGCGCCGAGGAGCCGAGCTTCGCCACGATCGTGGGGGCCGGACCCAACGGCGCGCGGCCCCACGGGGTCCCGGGGCCGGACCCGATCCCACCGGGGACGCTGGTGATCATCGACCTCGGGGCGATCGTTGACGGCTACTGCTCCGACATGACCCGCACCGTCGCCACCGGCCCGCTGCCGCCGCGCCTGGAGGAGATCTACCGCGTCTGCCTCGACGCTCAGGAGGCCGCGGTCGCCGCCGCCCGCGGCGGCCTCACCGCGGCCGAGCTGGACGCGGTGGCGCGGTCCCGCATCGCCGAGGCGGGCTACGGTGAGCACTTCGGCCACGGGCTCGGGCACGGAGTGGGCCTGCGCATCCACGAGCGGCCGGGGGTGCGCCCCGAGGGCACGGAGACGCTGGGCGCGGGGATGGCCGTCACGATCGAGCCGGGCATCTATCTCGAGGGCGAGGCCGGCGTCCGTATCGAGGATCTCCTCGTCCTCTCGGAGGACGGCTGCGAGGTGCTCTCCCGCTCGCCGAAGGACCTGAGGATCGTCCAGTGAGGGGGAGGTAGGCCAGGGGTGATCACCACCAACGACCTGAAGAACGGTTACGTGCTCGACATCGACGGAGAGCTCGTCAGCGTGGTGCAGTTCCAGCACGTCAAGCCCGGCAAGGGCGGCGCCTTCGTACGCACGAAGCTCAAGAGCCTGACGAGCGGCGCGGTCGTGGAGAAGACCTTCCGCGCCGGCGAGAAGGTCGAGCGGGTGACCACCGAGAGCCGCACCATGCAGTTCCTCTACCGCGACGGGGACGAGCTGCACCTGATGGACAACTCCACCTACGAGCAGCTCTCGGTGCCGGCCTCGACGGTCGACAACGACGACCTGCTCGCGCCCAACACCGAGGTGCAGGTGCTCTTCGTGCGCGACCGCCCGCTGCGCGTCGAGCTCCCAACCTTCGTCGAGCTGGCCGTCACCCGCACCGACCCCGGGGTGAAGGGCGACACGGTCTCGAACGTGACCAAGCCCGCCCAACTCGAGACCGGCGCGACGGTCGACGTGCCCCTGTTCGTCAACGAGGGCGACCGGCTGCGCATCGACACCCGCTCCCGCGAGTACTCCGCCCGAGCGTGAGGCTCGGCGGGTAGCCTGGCCCGGACCAGCGAAGGGAGATCTGTGACGCCCCCACCCGAGGCCGTCGGCTACGTCGATGCGACCCTGCGCGACCTCGCCCCGTTCCCGTGGGGCACCGCCGTGGGGACCGACGACCTCGCCGCCGCCGCGGCGGCCCTTGCCGAGGTGGGCGCCCGCGTCCTGGAGGCCCTGGACGCCCGCTGCGCGCGGGCCGCCCTGGAGGCCCGCTCCGAGAGCCCGTGGGACCGGCTGCGCGCCGTCCTGCGCGAGACCGGCACCACCCCGGTGGGGGTGGTGATCGGGGCCCGCAACCTCTGGGGCGACCGTCCGCTCGGGGCCGACGTGGTGCGTCGCTTCGTGCTCTGCGCGGTCGAGAGCGGGGCCTCGCGCGTGCGCGCGACCGACCCCCTCAACGACCCGGCGAACCTCGAGCCCGTCGCCCGCGCCTGCGACGAGGCGGCGGCCGACTTCGTGCCCACGCTGATCGTGGGGCCCGCCCCGCCCGGCGGCCACCCGCGCTGGCTGCAGGAGGCGCGCGAGATGGCCGCCCTCCCCGGGGCGACGGCGATCTGCGTCTCCGATGGCGCCGGACACCTGGCCCCGGCCGCCCTGGGCTCGCTGGTGCAGCAGGTGGGCGCCGCGACCGGGCTGCCCGTGGAGGTGCAGGTGCAGGCGCCCGGCGGCCTCGCGCCGCGGTCGGCGACGGCCGCCGTGGCGGGGGGCGCGGCGGCCGTGCAGGCCTCCGCGGGCCCGGTGGCCCTGGTCTCCGCCCGTCCCTCGGCCGAGACGCTCCGGGCCGCCCTGGTCGGTGGTCCGCGGGCCTTCGAGTGCAACGCGGCCGCCCTCGACCGGGCTGCGCGCGTGGTGGGGCCGATGCTCCCCGCCGACCGCCTGCGCCAGGCCGCGGCCGCGGTGTTCGGGCCGGCGGTGGCCGTGCCGCCCGCGCTCGAGGCGGGGCTCATCTCGCGACTCGGCCGCCTGGGCCTGTCGCGCAGCCTGGTGGCCGTGGCGACCGAGTCGGCCGCCGTGGCGCGCGACGTGGGCGGGGCGACCCTCGCCTACCCGCTCGGCGCCGCGATCCTGGCCCAGGCCGCCCGCCACGTCATCGACGGTCGCCGCTGGGGCGAGATGGAGCCGGAGCTCGTGCAACTGGCCCTCGGGCGCGCCGGGCGCCTGCGCGGGCCGGTGGCCGACGAGGTGCTCGAGGCCTGTCGGGCCGCCGACCCCGGCCCGCCGCCGCAGCGCGACCTGACGGCCGTGGCCGAGGAGGCTCCGCCCGGGCTCTCCGAGGAGGACCTGGTGCTGTGGGCGATGTTCGCCGAGACCACCGAGCAGGTGGTCGCCCGGCGGCGCTCCCTTGGGGTCGAGGCCGCCAGCCGCCCCGGCCAGCCGGCCATCGACCGCGACCTTCTCGACACCCTCGTCGACGTGGTCGAGGCCTCGAACGAGGCCGAGGTGAGCGTGGAGATCTCCGGCGCCCGCGTCACGGTGCGACGCGCCGCGCCCGTGGCGGCCGAGGCGGCCGCGGGGACCTCCGGAGCCACCTCCGCGACCGCGGAGGACGACGGGCTCATCAAGGTCGTCAGCCCCATGGTGGGGACCTTCTACCGCCGCCCCTCCCCGGATCAGCCGGCCTTCGTGGAGGAGGGCCAGCACGTGGCCGTGGGCGACACGCTGTGCCTGATCGAGGCGATGAAGCTCTTCAACGAGATCCTGTCCGAGCACGACGGCGTCGTCCGGACCATCTGCCTCGAGGATGCGGGAGCCGCCGAGTACGGCCAGCTCCTGTTCCTGATCGACCCCACCACCTGAGTCCGTCACGGTGAAGCTGCTCGTTGCGAACCGGGGCGAGATCGCGGTGCGGATCATCCGGTCCGCCCGCGAGCTGGGGATCCCCACCGTCGCCGTCTACTCCACGGCCGACGCGGACACCCTCGGGGTGGACCTGGCCGACGAAGCGGTGTGCATCGGCCCGCCCCCGGCACGGGACTCCTACCTCGACATCTCCAACGTCCTGGCCGCGGCCGAGATCACCGGCTGCGACGCCGTCCACCCCGGCTACGGCTTCCTCAGCGAGAGCCCCGCCTTCGCCCGCGCCTGCGCGGAGAACTCGATCACCTTCGTCGGGCCCTCGCCCGAGGTGATGGAGCGCATGGGCGACAAGATCGCCGCCAAGGCCGCGGCCCGGGAGGCCGGGCTTCCGGTGCTGGAGGGCTCCGACGGCCCGGTCGACGACGTGCGGGCGGCCCTGGCGGCCGCGGACATCGCCGGCTACCCGGTGCTGCTCAAGGCGGCGGCGGGGGGTGGGGGCAAGGGCATGCGCCGGGTGGAGCGCCCGGGCGACCTGCCCGCCGCCTTCGAGGTCGCCCAGCGCGAGGCCGAGGCCGCCTTCAGCGACGGCGGGCTGTATGTGGAGCGCCTGCTGGAGGGTTCCCGGCACGTGGAGATCCAGGTGCTGGCGGACGGCCTGGGCGGCGTGATGGTGTGCGGCGACCGGGAGTGCTCCATCCAGCGCCGCCACCAGAAGCTGGTGGAGGAGGCGCCCGCGCCGCACCTGCCCGCCGCCACGCGCACCGCCATGCACGAGGCCGCCCTGCGGGCCGTCAAGGCCTGGGAGTACCGCAGCGCCGGCACGCTCGAGTTCCTGGTCGACGCGCGGGGCGAATTCTTCTTCCTGGAGCTGAACGCGCGCCTCCAGGTGGAGCACCCCGTGACCGAGCTGGTAACGGGCCTCGACCTGGTGGCCGAGCAGCTGCACGTGGCCGCCGGGGGGCTGCTGTCCCGCACCGGGGTGGTCGAGGCCAACGGGCACGCGATCGAGTGCCGCATCAACGCCGAGGACCCGTATCGTGACTTCCGACCGGGCGCCGGGCGCCTGGACGACTTCCGCATCGCCCAGGGTCCCGGCATCCGCGTGGACACCCACTGCGAGCCGGGGGAGCTCGTCCCTCCGCACTACGACAGCCTGCTCGGCAAGCTCTGCGTGTGGGCGACCGACCGCCCGCGCGCCATCGCGCGCCTGCGGCGGGCGCTCGACGAGACCTCGGTCACCGGGATCCCCACCACCCTGCCGCTACTGTGGGACATCGCGATGGACGCGCCCTTCGTGGAGGGCCGGTACACGACGTCCTACCTCACGGAGCGCGCCCCGTACCTCCCCTCCCTGCGCCAGGATCCGGCCCGGTGAGCGCCGAGCGCGAGGGGGGCAGGCGCGCGGCGCGCCGCCAGGCGGTCATCCTGCTCTACCAACACGACGTGACCGGCCTGGGAACGGAGGAGCTGGAGCGCAACGCCGAGCGCGAGGGGGCGCCGGTCGACCCGTTCACCCGGGCCCTCGTCGAGGGGGTGGCGGTCGACACCGCCAGCCTCGACCGGCTGATCACCGATGCCGCCGAGGGCTGGACCGCCGAGCGCCTGGCACCCCTCGAGCGCAACATCCTGCGGGTGGCGATCCACGAGCTCCTGGACTGGCCGGACATCCCCGCGGCCGTGTCGATCGACGAGGCCGTGGAGCTGGCCAAGCGGTACTGCCAGCCCGAGGCGGCGGCCCTGGTGAACGGCATCCTCGGGCGGATCGCCTCCGACCACGTGGAGGTGAGCCCATGACCGACCCGGGCCACGACGACCGGGACTGGCTCGAGGCGGCGGCGGCCCGCCTGCGGGAGCTGGCCGGCCGCCTGGCGGAGCCGGGCCTCGCCCCGCAGGAGCTGAGCGCCCTGGCCGAGGAGGCGGGCGCGCTGTCGGCCGAGATCGGAGAGCGCCTGCCGCGGGAGCTGCGCTCCGCGTCGCGGGAGGGCTGACGCTGGCGCGCGAGGACGAGGCTCTCGACCCCCGCGTGCAGGTGGTGGTGCGCCCGCCCAGCGACCCTGCCGCGGCCGGCCACGAGGAGTTGCAGGGCATCGGCAGCGGCGACGACCGCCCGCCCATGGCCGACCTCGCCGAGCGGCCGTGGCTCACCCAGTCGCGGCCCGCCCGCGGCGCCGAGCTCGAGACCATCGGCCTGACGCTCTACGCCGGCCACCCCGAGCTGTCGCTCGTCAACCTGCCCACGGCCTTCATCGAGGCCGGCGTGCGCCTGCTGAAGGAGCTGGGCACCTACGTCCTCGCCGGAGGGGTGCTGGAGGAGGGCGACATCCTCCAGATGCGCCACGACCTGCCGTTCCTGATCGGGATCGCCGAGATGCCCGCCGACGGCCCGGAGACCGGCACCCTGCGCGTCGTGCTCCTCGCCTAGTGACTACGCTGCCCCCGGAGATGGGGCGGCGGGAGACCAAGACGTGGTTGATGGACATGGACGGCGTGCTCGTGCACGAGGAGCAGGCCATCCCCGGCGCGGACCGCTTCGTGACCCGGCTGCGCGAGCTGGGCATCCCCTTCCTGCTCCTCACCAACAACTCGGTGTACACCGCCCGGGACCTCACGGCCCGCCTGCGGGCCAGCGGGCTCGACGTGCCGGAGGAGGCGATCTGGACCTCCGCGCTCGCCACGGCGGGCTTCCTCCAGAACCAGCGCCCGGGGGGATCGGCCTTCGTCATCGGCGAGGCGGGCCTGACGACCGCGCTGCACGACGCCGGATACACGCTCACCGAGCGCTCGCCGGACTACGTCGTGCTGGGGGAGACCCGCAGCTACAGCTTCGAGCGCATCACCCGGGCCATCCGCCTGGTCGTGGACGGTGCCCGCTTCATCGCCACGAACCCCGACCCCACGGGCGCCACGCCCGCAGGGCCGCTGCCGGCGACGGGCTCGGTCGCGGCACTCATCAGCCGGGCCTCCGGGGTGGATCCGTACTACGTCGGCAAGCCCAATCCCCTGATGATGCGATCCGCGCTGAACGCCATCGACGCCCACTCGGAGACCACCGCGATGGTGGGCGACCGGATGGACACGGACATCGTCGCCGGCCTCGAGGCCGGCCTCGAGACGATCCTGGTGCTCACCGGGGTCACCTCGCCCGGCACGGTGGAGCGGTTCCCGTACCGGCCCTCCCGGGTCGTCGACTCGATCGCCGACCTCGTGGACGAGCTGGGCTAGGCAGCCTAGGCCGCCTCGGGCCCACCGCCCAGAGCCCTCCGGGTCGCCGCCGCGGCGGCCGCGGCCAGCAGCCGGCGGCCGTCGGCCCCGAGGCTCACGCGGACGCTGGCGCCCGGTCCGCCCCCCTCTCCCATCGACACCACGACGATGGCCCGCTGGCGGGAGAGCCGATGGGCCAGGCGCCGCTGCTCCCGGGTCACGAGCCGCAGGGTCGCCCGGCGTTCGATCGGCGCGCTCGGATCGCCCCACACGAAGCGCACCACCAGGTCGTCCGCCCCCCGCGCGGCGCCCACCAGGCCCGAGGCCAGGGCGGCCCGGCCGCGCCGGCCGTCGAGCCCCTCGAGCGTGCCTCGCGGCACCACCAGGATGACCTCGCCCGGGGGTCGGTCCGGGGCAACCAGCCGAGCCCCGCCGCCGCGGGTGGCGAGGCGCCACCCCTCCTCGTCGAGGCCCAGGGGGAGGGGCGGGCCCACGTGCCACTCGGCCGCCCGCGCCGCCGCCGTGGCCAGCAGCCTCGCCCCTTCGGCGCCCAGCCGCAGGGTCTCGAGGCGCCCCTCCAGGGGCTGCTCGAGGGCGACCCACATGAGGCCGAGGCTGCCCGCGTGTGCCGCCGAGCGCACCAGCGCCCGCGCCTCGGGGTAGGCGAGGTCGAGCGTCAGCCGCATCTCCTGGCCGCCCTCGGCCTCAGTGTCCAGGTCGGCCGGCTCGATCCCCAGCGACAGCGCGCGCGTCTCGGTGCCCTCGCCCCGCATGGAGAGCGTCACGAGCCCCCCGGCCAGCTCCGCGAGACGCCCCGAGGGCCCGATGCAGACGAGCATCGCGGCGTCGGCGGTGGCCGGATCGGTGACCAGGGTCAGGCCCGACCAGCCGTCGGCGATCGCCTGGCGGACCTCCTCGGGGAGCATCCGGGTGAAGGCGCCGCGAGCGCAGCGTTCGCAGGGCTCCTCAGGCGGGAGCTCCTCAGCGTGCATGAGCCGGAGGCTAGCCGCGCGGCGGGGCCCGAACAAGGGGCGCCGCATTAAGAACGTTCGGTGGGCCGAAAGGCGACTCGGAGGCCGGTCGGAGCCGAGCCGCCCCGCGTCAGCCCACCGGCTCCGCGGCCGCGAAGGCCGGCCGCGCGACGAGCGCCTCGCGCAGGGCGTGCAGGCGGGCGTGCGGGGTCAGGTCGAGGCCGGTGTGGGTCGTGCGGTAGAGCACCGGCGCCAGGGCGCAGTCGGCGATCGTGAAGCGCCCAAGCACCGCGCCGGCGGGCTCCACCAGGCCGTCCAGCAGCGCGAGGGTGGGCTGGATCTCCTCCTCCACGCGGGCGGCGCCCTCGGGGTCGCGCGGCACCGCGTCCCGGCCCCCCTTGCCCGGGGCGTAGCCCAGAGCCCGGCGCTCATGGCGGAAGAACGCGCCCCGGAAGCCCGTGGCGAAGCGGTCCAGGAACTCGTCCACGCGCGCGCGGTCGCGGCGCGCGGCGGGGTAGAGGTCGGCACGCCCCTCGCGGTCCGCGAGGTAGCGCAGGATCGCCTGGGACTCGGCCAGCACGAAGCCGTCGTCCACCAGCGCCGGGATTCCGCCAACGGGGTTCAGCGCGAGGTACTCGGCGGGGCGGGGGTGGCTCAGGGAGACCGTTCTGCGCTCGTACGCGAGACCCAGCTCGGCGAGGAGGAAGCGGACCTTGAGGGCGTTCGAGGACGCCGGGTTGTCGTAGAGCACGAGGCCGGGCACCGGGGCGGATCGTAGTGCTCCCCGGCCGCGCCCGGAATGCGGGTGTCGGGACCCCGGTGTGACATAGACTGGCCGCATGCCCGTGCCCGACGGTCGCTACCCGCTCCTGCCGGCCTCGACGCGCCGACCGACCTCCACCGGATGAGCGATGCGCAGCTGGAGGCCCTCTCGGGCGAGCTGCGCGAGGTGATCATCGACACCGTGTCGCAGACCGGCGGGCACCTCGGGGCGAGCCTGGGGACCGTCGAGCTGACGATCGCGCTCCACGCGGAGCTCGAGTCCCCCCGCGACCGCATCGTCTGGGACGTCGGCCACCAGGCCTACGGCCACAAGCTCCTCACCGGCCGCCTGGCGGGGTTCCCCACCCTCCGCCAGTACGGGGGGATCAGCGGGTTCCTGCGCCGGGTGGAGAGCGAGCACGACGTCATGGGCGCGGGTCACGCCAGCACCTCGATCAGCTACGCGACGGGGCTCGCCGAGGCCCAGCGGCAGTCCGGGCGGGACGACGCCCGCGTGGTGTGCGTGATCGGCGACGGCGCCCTCACGGGCGGCATGGCCTACGAGGGCCTGAACCAGGCCGGCGCGCTCGGCTCCCCCATCACGGTGGTGCTCAACGACAACGGCATGAGCATCTCGGAGAACGTGGGCGCCCTCTCCAAGCTCTTCCAGCGCGCGAGGGTCGACCCCACGCTCACGCGCGTCCGGGAGGAGTTCGAGAAGGGGCTCTCGCGCCTTCCGGGGGCCAGCGAGCTGGGCGGGCACATCCGCGACGCCACCAAGTCGCTGTGGTTCGTGCCGGGGGCGCTCTTCGAGGCGCTCGGCTTCGCGTACCTCGGCCCCATCGACGGACACGACATCAGCGACGTGCGGCGGGCCGTGCACAGCACGCTCGACATGGATCGCCCGGTGGTCGTTCACGTCAAGACGATCAAGGGGCGCGGGTACGCCCCGGCGGAGGCCGACGGCGAGGCGATGCACGGCATGAGCCCGTTCGTCATCGAGAGCGGCAAGGCCGCCAAGAAGTCCCCCGGCCCGCCCAACTACACCGACGTCTTCGGGCACGCGCTGGTGGCCGAGGCCGAGCGCGACCCGCGGGTGGTCGGCATCACCGCGGCGATGCTCAAGGGCACGGGGATCCAGCACATGAAGGCGCGGTTCCCCGAGCGCACATACGACGTCGGCATCGCCGAGCAGCACGCCGTGGTGTTCGCCTGCGGGCTGGCCATCGCCGGCTACCGGCCGGTGTGCGCCATCTACTCGACGTTCCTCCAGCGCGCGTTCGACCCGATCGTGCACGACGTCGCCATCCAGAACCTGCCGGTCGTCTTCGCGATCGACCGCGGCGGCCTCGTGGGCGACGACGGTCCCACCCACCACGGCGTCTTCGACCTCGCCTACCTCCGGTCGATCCCCGGGCTCACGATCATGGCGCCGATGGACGAGGCCGAGCTCGTGGACATGCTCCACACCGCGCTGCGGCTCGACGGCCCGGTCGCCTTCCGCTACCCGCGCGGCGCCGGCCTGGGCGTGTCGCTCCCGCCACGGCCGCGGATGGTGGAGGTCGGCAGGGCCCAGGTGCTGGAGTCGGGCGAGGCGGTCGCCCTGGTCGGCTACGGGTACGGCGCCGTCATCGCGCGCGAGGCGGCCCAGGGGGTCGCCGAGGCGCTCGGGGCCCGCCCGACCGTGGTGAACGCGCGCTTCTGCAAGCCGATCGATGCCACGCTCATGCGCCAGCTGGCCGAGCGGCACCAGCTCCTCGTGACGATCGAGGATCACGCCCAGCTCGCCGGATTCGGCAGCGCGGTCCTGGAGTGCCTCGAGGGCGCCCCGGCGCGGGTCCTGCGGCTCGGGATCCCCGATCGCTTCGTCGACCATGGCCAGCGCGGGAAGCTGCTCGAAGAGGTGGGCCTCTCGCCCACCCAGGTGGCCGCGCGGGTCATCCAGACGCTGAGGTCGCCCGCGCGACTGCTCGCCGCCGAGAGCTGAGCGCGCCGGAGCGCAGACCCGGCCTTCTCGCAGGGACTCGGGATGCCGTCGTGGTTTGCTCTTCCCGGCGTCCCGCCGGGCCCACGTTTTTCGGGTCCGGCGTACGCTGACGTGGCCGGCCAGGCCGCATATGGCGTCCCGCCGGGCCCATGTTTTTCGGGCCCGGCGTACGCCGACGCAAAGCGAGGGGTGGGCGCTACGAGAGGGGGTTGGGGTTTGTTGGGGTTTGCTGGGCTTGTCCCGGCGGCCCGCCCCGCCGAAGGCGGTGCCGCCGGTCCGCAAATGTGGCCGGCCAGGCCGCATTTGGCGTCCCGCCGGGCCCACGTTTTTCGGGCCCGGCGTACGCCGACCACCCGGCTATCATCGCCGATGGTGGCCCGATCTCGACTCGACGTGGCGCTCGTGGAGCGGGGTCTCTTCCCGTCGCGCTCCCGCGCCCAGGCGGCGGTCATGGCCGGTCTGGTCCAGGTGGACGGGCGGCCGGCGGACAAGCCGGGGTCGCCCGTGGCGGAGGGCGCCGACCTGGTCGTGGCGCCGGGGGCCGACTACGTCTCGCGGGGAGGGATCAAGCTCGCCAGCGCCCTCGACGCCCTGGGCGTCGACGTCGCGGGAGCCTCGGCGCTCGACCTGGGCGCATCCACCGGGGGCTTCACCGACTGCCTGTTGCGGCGCGGCGCGGAGCGCGTTATCGCCCTCGATGTGGGCTACGGGCAGCTCGATTGGCGGCTGCGCCAGAATCCGAGGGTGCACGTCATGGAGCGCACCAACGCCCGGCACCTGAGCCCGGGCGCCCTGCCGTACGCGCCCGACCTGGTCACGTGTGACCTCTCCTTCATCTCGGTCGGCACGGTCTGGGGCGCGGTGACCCCCTGTCTCGCGAGCGGATGGCGCGCCATGGTGATGGTGAAGCCGCAGTTCGAGGTGGGGCGCGACCGGGTGGGCTCGGGCGGGGTCGTGCGCGACCCGGCGGCCCGTGAGGACGCGGTGCGGGGGGTCGTGGAGGTCATCGAGGCGGAGGGCGGACGGATCCTGGGCACGGCCGACTCGGGCCTGCCCGGCCCGAAGGGCAACCGCGAGACGTTCGTGCTGGCGGCCGACGCCGGCGTGGCGGCATGAGCCCGGGACCGGGACCCGCCCGCGGCAGCGGGGAGCCCATCTCCATCGAGGACTCGGGGCGTGAGGTCAAGCGCGTGCTGCTCCTCACCCACCGGGGCCCCGAGGTGACCGCCTCGGCGCTGCCGACGGTGGTCTCGATCCTCCAGGAGGCCGGCGTCGAGGTGCTGGTGCCGGCTGGCGAGGTGGTGAAGCACCGCATCCTGGCGCCGTTCTCCTCCAGCGACGGCATGCGCCTGCGACCGGGCGGCGAGGACCTGATCCTCGTCCTCGGCGGGGACGGCAGCATCCTGCGCGCGCTGGCGCGGGAGGCCGGATCCGGCGCGCCGGTGATCGGCGTCAACTTCGGGCGGGTCGGCTTCCTGGCCTCGATCGAGCGCGAGACGCTCGAGCGGGACCTGCGCCGCGCGCTCGCCGGCCAGTTCCAGGTCCTCGGGCTGCCATCGCTGAAGGCCGAGTGGAGCGACGGCGAGGTGCAAGCGGTGAACGACCTGGCCCTCTTCCGCGGAGGGGAGTCGCGCATCGCCGACCTCACCTATGCGGTCGACGGTGAGCTGGTGGCCACGGTCCGCTGCGACGGGCTGGTGTGCAGCACGCCGGTGGGCTCCACGGCCTACAACCTCGCCGCGGGCGGGCCCACGGTCTCGTGGCGGGTGCGCTGCTTCGTCATCTCGTTCATCGCCCTGCACCACCTCGACAGCCGCCCGCTGGTGATCGGCGCCGAGGAGCAGCTCACCGTGACCAACAGCGCGCTGGTGGGCGACTGCGACATCCAGGCCGACGGCCAGCGCATCGGAGCGCTGCGCCCGGGCCGCTCGGTGACCATCGGCCTCGGCGGCTCGGAGGTGCACCTGGCCACCTTCCCGGAGGCCTCGTTCTTCCGGCGCTACCGGGAGAAGTTCGGCCGGCCGTGATCCGGTCGCTCGAGGTCCGCGACCTGGTCGTGATCGAGCACGCCGAGCTGGCCCCGCCGGCGGGCCTGACCGCGATCACCGGCGAGACCGGGGCGGGTAAGACCGTCCTGGCGCAGGCCCTCGGCCTCCTCGCGGGCGCGCCCGCGGACGCGGCCGCGGTGCGGCCCGGCGCCCGCCACGCCCTGGTGCAGGCGACCCTCGCCGTACCGACGGGGTTCTGGGACGGGCTCGAGGAGGACGACCCCGCGCTCGCGCTCCGCGAGCTGGTCGACGATGAGAGCGAGGTGGTCCTCGCCCGCCGCGTTCCGGCCGAGGGCCGCGCCCGCGCCCTGATCGACGGGCAGGCGGCGCCCCGGGAGGCCGTCGCGGCGCTGGCCCGAGCCCTGGTTCGCTTCTCGGCCCAGCACGAGCACCGGCGCCTGGTGAGCCCCGCGAGCCAGCTCTCGGTGCTGGATGCCTTCGCGGGCCCCGCGGCGGTGACGAGCGCGGAGCGCCTGGCGTCGCTGCGCCGCCGGCTCCGGGGACTCGACCGCGCCCTGACGGCCGCCCGGGCGCGCCGGGACGCCGCCGAGCGGGAGCGCGCCGACCTCGAGGAGCTGGTGGCGGCGGTCGACGCGGCCGGGATCGACGTCGAGGAGGAGCAGGCGCTGCGGGCGGAGCGCGAGCGGCTGCGCCATTCGGAGGGTCTCGCCGGTGCCGCCTCGGCGGCGGCCGAGGCCCTGTCGCCGAGCGACGGGGACGGGGGCGCCGTCGAGGCCGTCGGCGGCGCGGCGCGGGCCCTCGAGCCTGTGGTCCCGGTCGACGCCGCGCTCGACGCGCCCCACGCGGAGCTGGTGGCGGCGGAGGCGTCCCTTCAAGAGGCCGCCGTGGCGTTGCGGGCCTACCTGGAGGATCTCGATGCGGAGCCGGGACGGCTCGAGCAGGTGGAGGAGCGCCTGGAGGTCTACGGACGGCTGGGGCGCCGCTACGGACCCGGGGCCGAGACCGTCCTCGCCCGCACGGCCGAGGCGCGTGAGACCCTGCACGGCCTCGACGAGGGCGCCGGAGAGCTCCTGGCGCTCGCCGACGAGCGCTCGGCGGCCCTCGAGGAGGCGCTGGCCCTGGCGGCCGAGCTTCGCGAGGCGCGGGCCGAGGCCGCCCCGCGCCTGGCCGAGGCGGTGCAGGGCGAGCTGGCCGACCTCGCGATGGAGCGCGCCGAGCTGCGCATCGAGCTGGTGGAGGACGACGGCGAGCCACCCGACGACTCCTGCGTCATCTGGCTTCGCGCCAACCCCGGGATGCCCGAGGCGCCCCTCGCCGCGACCGCGTCGGGGGGCGAGCTCTCCCGCGTCCTCCTGGCCATGCACGGCGTCGCCGCCGCCGCGGACGAGGCCACGTGGGTGCTGGACGAGGTCGACGCCGGCATCGGCGGAGTCACCGCGGGCGCCGTCGGGGCCCGGTTGCGGGCGCTCGCGGCGGGCCGGCAGGTGATCGTGATCACCCACCTCCCCCAGGTGGCCGCGATGGCGGAGGCCCACTACCGCCTGGTGAAGGCGCTCGACCCCTCGGGGCTCGCCACCACCCGCATCGAGCCGATCGCGGGGGAGGAGCTCCTGGACGAGCTCTGCCGCATGCTGGGCTCCGCTCCCGAGGACGCGGCCGCCCGCCGCCACGCGGAGGAGCTGCTCGCCCGGCGGCGCTAGCGGCACGTGCCACGCGTCGTGCCCGCACGGAGCGGGAGTCGCCCTCATGTCCGCCGAGGCGGGAGCTATCCTGGGTGAGGTCGTCGGGCGAGGGGAGGGCATGTGGCTGAGACGCCGGTGAAGTACGTCTTCGTGACGGGGGGCGTGGTGTCGGGTCTCGGCAAGGGGATCTCGGCCGCGTCGCTGGGGACCCTGCTCAAGGCCCGCGGGGTTCGGGTGTCGCTGCAGAAGTGCGACCCCTACCTCAACGTCGACCCCGGCACCATGAGCCCGTTCCAGCACGGCGAGGTCTTCGTCACGGAGGACGGCGCCGAGACGGACCTGGACCTCGGACACTACGAGCGCTTCACCGACGAGAGCCTCACGCGCATCTCCAACGTCACGACCGGCGCGGTCTACGACGCGGTCATCAAGAAGGAGCGCCGGGGGGACTTCCTGGGCGCCACCATCCAGGTCATCCCGCACGTCACCGACGAGATCAAGGCGCGCATCCGCCAGGCGGCCGCCAGCTCGAACGCCGAGGTCGTGATCGTCGAGGTGGGCGGCACGGTGGGCGACATCGAGTCGCTGCCGTTCCTCGAGGCGATTCGGCAGCTCCGCAACGACGTGGGCCGCGAGAACGTCTGCTTCGTCCACGTCACGCTGGTGCCGTACCTCGACTCGGTGGGCGAGCTCAAGACCAAGACCACCCAGCACTCGGTCAACGAGCTCCGGCGCATCGGTATCGAGCCGGACGTCCTGGTGCTGCGCTCCGACCGCCCCCTCACGGACGACATCCGCCAGAAGATCGCGCTCTACGGCGGCATCCCGCTGAACGCGGTCATCTCGGCCGTCGACGCCCGCGACATCTACGAGGTCCCGCTCAACCTCGAGGCCGAGGGCTTCGCGCGGGTGGTCTGCCAGCGGCTCGGCCGCGAGACGCCCCCGCCCGACCTGAACGACTGGCGGCGCCTGGTGGAACGCATCGACGCGTGCGAGGGCCGGGTGCGGATCGCCCTGGTCGGGAAGTACGTCCAGCTCCACGACGCCTACCTCTCGGTGGCCGAGGCCCTGAAGCACGCCTCCATCCACCACGGCGTCGAGCTCGACATCGACTGGGTCGACGCCGAGTCGCGCGATCTCCATGAGCGCCTCGCCGAGGCCGACGGCGTCCTGGTGCCGGGCGGGTTCGGCGGACGTGGCATCGAGGGGAAGATCAAGGCGGCCCGCCACGCGCGGGAGAACGAGGTCCCCTACCTCGGGATCTGCCTGGGCATGCAGGTCGCCGTGATCGAGTTCGCGCGGCACGTGTGCGGCATGGACGGGGCCAACTCCACCGAGTTCGACCTCGAGACCCCGTACGCGGTCATCGACCTGCTGCCCGAGCAGCGCGCCATCGAGGAGCGCGGCGGCACCATGCGGCTGGGAGCCGACCCGGTCCACCTCGTGCCCGGCACGCGCACCCGCGCCGCCTACGGCGACCAGGACGTCATCTACGAGCGCCACCGTCACCGATACGAGGTCAATCCCTCCATGCACGAGCAGCTGCAGGAGGCGGGCCTCGTGTTCAGCGGCCGGTCGCCCAACGGGCGCCTGATCGAGGTGATCGAGCTCCCGGACCACCCGTGGTTCTGCGCCTCCCAGTTCCACCCCGAGTTCAAGAGCCGGCCGACGCGCCCGCAGCCGCTCTTCCGGGAGTTCGTCGGCGCCGCGGCGTCGCTGGCCCGGTCCCGCGGCCGCAGCCAGGAGCGCGAGCCGGCCCCGCTCGGCGGGTGAGCGAGGCCGATCTGGCCGGGCTGCCGCCGGTGGCCCGCCTGATGGCACGGCTGTGCGAGATCCCCTCGCCCTCGCGCGAGGAGGGCCCCGTGGCCCAGGTCGTCCGCTCGGCGCTTCGTGGCCTCGGGGCCGAGCTGCACGAGGACGGCGCGGCGGCCGCGTTGCCGGCCGGGTGCGGGAACATCCTCGCCCGGTTCGCCCCGACCGCCGACGAGGGGGTGCCGATCATGTTCGCCGCGCACCTCGACACCGTCCCGGTGACCGGCCCGATCGAGGTGGAGCTGGTGGACGGGCACCTCACCAACCGCCACGACACCATCCTCGGGGGCGACGACAA
>JAXIPH010000140.1:0-5072 GCA_045403035.1 Thermoleophilia bacterium
CGGCGGAGGTCGTGCGCGAGATGGGGGTGGGGGTGGTGGTGCCCGCGCCCCCGCCCGAGGCCGGCTTCGCGCCCCCCCACGACCGGGTGGTCGCGGCGGCTCGGGAGCGCGGGGTGCCGGTGCGCGAGGCCCGTGCCGGTGCGCTGATCGCCGTGGGACGCTGGAGCGTCCGGGTGCTGTCTCCGGCCCGCGGCCGCCGGGCGGGGGAGGACCCGAACCCCGTGAGCCTGGTGGCCCTGGCGTCGGCCGGCGCGCTCGACGTCCTGCTCACGGCCGACGCCGAGAGCGATGCGCTGGCGCGGCTGCCCCTCCGGCCGGTGGAGGTGCTGAAGGTGTCGCACCACGGCTCGGAGGACGCCGGGCTGCCGGGCGTGCTCGCGCGACTGCGGCCGCGCGCGGCGGTCGTCTCGGCGGGGGAGGGGAACCCGTTCCGCCACCCGCGGCCCGAGACGCTGGCCGCGCTGGCAGCCGCCGGCACGGCGGCGTGGCGCACCGACCTGTCCGGCGACGTCACGATCACCGCCCCCGGCGGCGCGCTGTCCGTCACCCCGGGCCACTAACCTGCCGGTTCGATGAGCACCCAGGAGCCCCTGAAGCCCGCGTACGTGCTCTGGGGAGAGGACCGGGCCACGATCGACCGGGCCCTGAGCCGTCTCGTGGCCCGGGTGCAGCGCGAGGGCGGGCTCCCTCCGGAGCGGCTGCGTGCGGAGGACACTCCCGCCGAGGAGGTGGTCGCGGCCTGCGAGGCGCTCTCGTTCGCCGGGCTGCGCCTGGTGATCGTGGAGGGCGCCGACGGCTGGAAGGCGCCCGACGCGGTGGCCCTCGTGACCTACCTTGCCGCGCCCAACCCGGGCACCTGCCTCGCGCTGGTGGCCGCCGGGACCCTGGCGCCGAAGCTGCACGCGGCGGTCGCCGGGCTGGGCGGGGAGCTGCGCTACGGACCCGATCCCAAGGCGAAGCGCGGGGAGCGGGCGCGGTGGCTCGCGGAGCACTTCGCGTCGGAGGTGAAGCGCCTCGGCGGCACGGCCTCGCCGGCGCTCGCCCGGTCGGTGGTGGAGCGCGTGATGGTCGACCGCCCTGACGCCCGGCGTCAGGGGGTCACCGCGCTCGAGCTCACGCGGGAGGCCGAGAAGCTCTCCGCCTACGCCGCCGGCGAGCCGATCAGCGGCGAGATGGTGGAGGCGCTGGTGCCGCGCCACCCCGACGCCCGCGTCTACGAGCTCGCGGACGCCCTGGTGGCCGCGGACGCCGGCACCGCCTACGACGTCCTCCAGGATCTCGCGACCGGCGACGAGCCGGTGCCGCCCATCGTCGTGCAGGTGCAGCTGGTCAACCACTTCCGCCGCCTGGCGGAGGCGCAGGCGCTGGGGCCCGACGTCTCGCCCGATGCGGTGACCGCGGCCACCGGCGTCCCGGGCTTCCCGGCCCGGAAGCTCGCGGACCAGGCGCGGGCGCTTCCTGCGGGCACGGCCCAGCGCGCGGTGGCCCGTCTGGCGGCGCTCGAGCTGGAGCTGCGCGTCAGCGCGCTGCGCGACCTGGGGCGCAGCCGCGACGACGGCGAGCGGTTGGTGCTGGAGGCGGCGGCCCGGGACCTGCTCGCCCTGGCGCGCGGCGGGAGGCCGGCGCCAGAGGGCGAAAACTAGGCGGTGACCTTCTCCTGGACCGTCTTGACGATCCGTGCGACCCGGCTCTTCTTGCGGGCTGCGTTGTTGCGGTGAATCACGCCCTCGGCGGCGGCGCGGTCGATGAGGTGCTCCAGCTCGCGGGCCCGTGCCCCGATCTGCTCCCCGTCTCCGCTCTCCACCGCGTCATCCAGGCGCCGGAACAGCGTCTTGATGGTCGAGCGGTATCTCAGGTTGCGGTCGCGCTGCTCCAGCGAGCGGCGGTTGCGCTTCATCTGCTGCTTGATGTTCGCCACGCGGGGCGTCCTCCGTCCGTCGATCGGCGGCGTATCGTAGCGGCCCGCCGGGGGCACGGCCAGCGGTGACCGGCGAACGACCGGGCGGCCCGTCGCGGCGCGGAATCGGGCGCTCGACCGCGATCTTCGCCTTCTGGACGGGCATCAGCCGGGTAGCCGGCCTCGCACGGGAGATCCTGGCCGCCGCCATCTTCGGAACCCAGGGCTCGATCGCCGCCTTCGTCATCGCCTTCCAGGTGCCGAACTTCCTGCGCAGCCTGGTGGCCGACTCGGCCCTGTCGGCGGCCTTCCTGCCGGTGTTCACCGAGCTGGAGGAGCAGGGCCGGCGCAGGGAGGCCCAGCGCCTCGCGGGAGCTCTGATCGGGGTGATCACGATGGGCCTGGGGGCGGTCACCCTCGTCGCCATCTTCGCGGCGCCGTGGATCATGCCTGTCCTCGCGCCAGGCCTGTCGCCCGAGCTGATCGACGAGACGGTCGACCTGGCGCAGATCATGTTCCCGATCGTGGTGCTGCTGGGCCTTACCGGCCTGGTGGCCGCGATCCTGCAGGCCAACGGCGAGTTCGGGGCCACGGCGTTCGCGCCGGTGCTCTGGAACGTCGTGATCATCGTCGCCCTGGCCGCGGCGACGCCGCTCGTGCCGGAGGACGACCGCATCACCGTCTACGCGGTCGGGATCGTGGTGGGGACGACCGTGCAGTTGCTGTACCTGCTGCCCTCGCTGCGGGGGAAGGGGCCGTTCCCGTTCTCGCTGGGCCTGGGCAACCGCAACGTGCGCCGGGTTCTCGTGCTGATGCTCCCCGTGACCCTCGGGCTGGGGCTGATCAACGTCAACCTGCTCGTGGACGGGGCCTTCGCCAGCCTCGTGAGCGACGGCTCGGTGCGCGCGATCGACGCGGCCTTCCGGCTCTACCTGCTGCCCCAGGGGGTCTTCAGCGTGGCCATCGCGACGGTCCTGTTCCCCACGATCTCCCGGCTGGCGGCCCGGGACGACATCGCGGGCATGCGACGCACCCTGGCCTTCGGCCTCCGGCAGATCTTCTTCATGCTGCTGCCCGCCTCGGCGTTCCTGCTGGTGCTGGCGGAGCCGGTGGTGCGGCTGGCGTTCCAGCGCGGCGAGTTCGACGCGGAGAGCACGGCCCTCACCTCGGAGGCGCTGGTCTTCTTTGCGATCGGCCTCGCCTTCAACGGGGCGAGCCTGCTGATCATCCGCGCCTTCTTCAGCCTGCAGCTGCCGTGGCTGGCCACCAAGGTCGCGGCGCTGGGCGTCGTCCTGAACGCCGCGCTGGACGCGGCCTTCTACCAACCCCTGGGCACCGGCGGCATCCCGCTCTCGACCTCGATCTCGAGCGCCATCACCTTCGGCGTGATGCTGTATCTCCTGGAGCGCGAGCTGGGCGGCCTGCACTTCGCCTGGCTGATCGACGGCGCGCTGCGCGGGCTCGTGGCGAGCGCCGTGTCGGTGCTGCTGGCCTGGGCGTCCTGGCGGGTGCTCGACGATGCTCTCGGGCAGAGCCTGGGCGCCCAACTGGTGAGCATGGCCGCCGCCATCACGGCCGCGACGCTCGCCTACGCCGCGGCGGCCCACGCCTTCGAGATGCCCGAGTTGTCGGCCCTGTCGCGACTCGGCCGGCCGCTACGATGATCTGCCCGTGGACCAGCGCCTCATCCGCAACTTCTGCATCATCGCCCACATCGACCATGGCAAGTCGACGCTGGCGGACCGCATCCTCCAGGCCACCGGGGCTCTGAGCGATCGCGAGATGCGCAGCCAGGTGCTCGACTCGATGGACCTCGAGCGCGAGCGCGGGATCACGATCAAGGCACAGGCCGTGCGGGTGCACTACACGGCCTCGGACGGGCTGACCTACCAGCTCAACCTGATCGACACCCCCGGGCACGTGGACTTCAGCTACGAGGTCTCGCGCAGCCTGGCCGCCTGCGAGGGCGCGCTGCTGGTGGTGGATGCCAGCCAGGGCATCGAGGCCCAGACGCTGGCGAACACCTACCTGGCGATCGAGGGGAACCTCGAGCTGATCCCGGTGCTCAACAAGATCGACCTGCCGGCCGCCGATCCCGAGCTCCACGGGCGGGCCGTGGCGGAGCTGATCGGCGAAGACCCCGACCGGGTGCTGCGCATCTCCGCCAAGACCGGCGAGGGCGTGCCGGAGGTGCTCGAGGCCATCGTGGCGCGCGTGCCCGCGCCCGCGGGCGACCCCGCAGCGCCCGCCCGGGCCCTGATCTTCGACTCCGTCTACGACCAGTACCGGGGCGTGGTGGCCTTCGTCCGCGTGATGGACGGCTCGTTCGCCGAGGGCGACAAGCTGCTCGCGATGCAGACCGGCCTTGTGGTCGAGGCGGAGCAGATCGGCGTGATGGCGCCCGCGATGATCCCGACGGGTGGGCTCGGGGCCGGGGAGACCGGCTACCTGGTGACCGGGCTCAAGAGCCTGGGCGACCTGCGGGTGGGCGACACGCTCACGCGGGTGGCCGACCCCGCCTCGGAGGCCCTCCCGGGCTACCGCGAGGTCAAGCCGATGGTCTTCTGCGGCCTCTTCCCGGTGGACGCCGACGACTACCCCGACCTGCGCGACGCGCTCGAGAAGCTGTCCTTGAACGACGCCTCGCTGCGCTGGGAGCCCGAGACCTCGCAGGCGCTCGGGTTCGGCTTCCGCTGCGGCTTCCTCGGGCTGCTGCACATGGACATCGTGCGCGAGCGGTTGGAGCGCGAGTACGACCTGGAGCTGCTCGCCACGACCCCGAACGTCGAGTACCGGGTCACCGACACCTCCGGCGTGGTCCGCGCCGTGCGCTCGCCCGGCGAGCTGCCGCCGCCCACCAGCATCGCCGTCATCGAGGAGCCCTACGTCCGCGCCACGATCCTCGTCCCCCAGGACGGGATCGGCGCCGTCATGGGCCTCTGCCAGGACCGGCGGGGCACCTTCGTGACCATGGAGCCGATCGAGCACCGCCAGCAGATCGTCTACGACCTGCCGCTGGCCGAGATCGTCCTCGACTTCTACGACCAGCTGAAGAGCCGCACCCGCGGCTACGCGTCGCTCGACTACGAGCTGGCGGGCTACCGCGAGAGCCCGTTGGTGAAGCTCGACGTGCTCCTGGCCGGTGAGACGGTCGACGCGCTGTCCATGATCGTGC
>JAXIPH010000040.1:0-7460 GCA_045403035.1 Thermoleophilia bacterium
GCCGGCGCGCGCCGGCGGCGGGCCGCCGCGGCGCCGGAAGGCGGCGGGGCGCGCGCAGCGGCAGCCACAGGTCGTTGGTGACCTCGCCGGCCCAGACCAGCGACCAGAGGGTGGAGAAGACCTCCTCCCGGGAGGCCGGGACGGCGGCCCGCAGGTCGTCCCAGAAGCTGGCGCCTCCGGCGAGGGCGGCGCGAAGGGCGTCGGCCACCGTGCCCTCCGGCGCGGGGTCTCCCGGGGGCGGCCCCAGCAGCGGCGCGTCCTCACGGAAGTAGATCGCCACCCGTCCACCGCCCACGCCGCCGGCGCCCGCGCCCACCCAGACGACCTCCCCCCGGGCGGCGAGCTCGTCGAGGCGCGCCGGGCCGTAGTCGGCCAGCCGGCGGGGGAGCACCTCGCCCTCCCACTGAGCGGCGGGCAGGGCGAGCCCCTGGAGCGGTGCGAGGGCGTCCCGGAGCGCGTCCACGCCGCGGGCCGCCCCCGGCCGGTCGACCCGGTGCCAGTCGGGCAGGAATCGCCCGAGGGCCCGGGGGTCGGCGGGCTCGATCTCCCGCCGCAGGGCGGCCAGGCTGGCGCGGCGCAGGCGGCGCACGACCTCGGCGTCGCACCACTCGCGCCCCGATCCGCCCGGGCGCAGCTCGCCGCGCACCAGCGCGCCCTCGGTCTCCAGGGCGGCGAGGATCCCGTCGACCGCCCGGGGCTCCAGGCCGTAGCGCTCGGCCGCCTCGGCGGTGTGGAACGGCCCGTGCGCCCGGGCCCAGCGCGCCACCAGGCCGCGCAGCGCGTCGGGCACCGGCTGGAGGAAGGCCTCGGGCAGGCCGCTCGGCGGCATCGCGCCGAGGCCGTCGCGGTACCGGCCCGCGTCCTCTGCGGCGATGATCCGCTCCTCTCCGGCCAGGCGGATCACGCAGGCCCGCCGCTCGGCCACCAGCTCGCGCACCACCTCCGCGGCCCTCTCGGGATCGGTGAGCCGGAAGCCGATCTCGGCCGGCGAGAGGTCGCCGATGCGGCGCAGCAGATCGTGCAGGCCGTCGGCCCCGCGCGCCTGGGCGCGCTCGGAGAGGCCCTGCAGATCCGCCTCCAGCCCGGCCAGGGCCCCGGCGTCGATGAGGTCGCGCAGCTCCTCCTGGCCGAGCAGCTCGCGCAGGAGGTCGCGGTTCAGGGACAGAGCCTGGGCCCGCCGCTCGGCGGCCGGCGTGTCGTCCTCGTACATGTAGGACGCGACGTACTCGAACAACAGCGAGCCGGCGAAGGGCGAGGCGGTCGCGGTCTCCACCTCCACCACGGCCAGCTCACGCGATCGCACCCGGCCCAGCACCGCGCGCAGGGCCGGCAGGTCGAACCAGTCGTCCAGGCACTCGCGGTAGGTCTCGAGGATCACGGGGAAGCTGCCGAAGCGGCGCGCCACCTGGAGCAGCGACGAGGCCTTCAGCCGCTGCTGCCAGAGGGGGGTGCGGTGGCCCGGGCGGCGGCGGGGGATGAGGAGCGCGCGGGCCGCGTTCTCGCGGAAGCGGGCCCCGAAGAGGGCGGTGCCGCCGAGCTCGCCCAGCACCAGCTCCTCGATCTCCTCGGGATCGATGAGGGCGATGTCGGAGGGCGGCGCCTCGTCGGCGTCGGGCAGGTGGAGCGCGATGCCGTCGTCGCCCCAGATGGCGTGGGCCTCCTGGCCGGTGGCCGCGCGCAGCCGCGCCCCGAGGGCCATGGCCCAGGGGGCGTGGACCCGGGCGCCGAACGGGGTGAGCACGCACAGGCGCCAGTCGCCGATCTCGTCGCGGAACCGCTCGACCACGATCGCGCGGTCGCTCGGCACGGTCCCGGTGGCCGCCGCCTGATCCTCGAGGTAGGCGACCAGGTTGGTGGCGGCGCGCCGGTCGAAGGCGCTCTCGGCGCGCAGCCGCGCTTCCGCCCGCTCGGGGCCCGCGGCCACCAGCTCGCGCGCCAGGCGCCCCACCGCCTCGCCCAGCTCGTAGGGGCGCCCCACGCCCTCGCCCTTCCAGAACGGAACCGCCCCCGGGGCGCCCGGCGCCGGGGTCACGATCACCCGGTCTCGGGTGATCTCCTCGATGCGCCAGGTGGACGCGCCGAGCATGAAGGTCTGGCCGGTGCGCGCCTCGTAGACCATCTCCTCGTCCAGCTCGCCCACGCGGGCGCCGTCGGGCAGCACCACCGCGTAGAGGCCCCGGTCGGGGATCGTCCCCGCGTTCTGCACCGCCAGCGAGCGAGCCCCGTCGCGGCCGCGCACCGTGCCGGCGCCCCGGTCCCACACCACCCGAGGCCGAAGCTCGGCGAACTCGTCCGAGGGGTAGCGGCCGGCGAGCATGTCGAGCACCCCCTCCAGCTGCTCGCGCGAGAGCTCGGCGAACGGGTACGCCCCCCGGACAACCCGCTCGAGGTCGTCGACGCTCCAGCTCTCGCCGGCGCACATGGCCACGAGCTGCTGCGCCAGGACGTCCAGCGGCAACCGCGGCACGCGGGTCTCCTCGATGGCGCCGCTCTCCATCCGCGACACCACGGCGGCGCACTCCAGGAGGTCCCCCCGGTACTTCGGGAACACCACACCGCGGCTGGGCGCCCCCACCTGATGGCCGGCGCGGCCGATGCGCTGCATGCCGCGCGCCACGCTTCGGGGGCTCTCCACCTGGATCACCAGGTCGATCGCCCCCATGTCGATGCCGAGCTCCAGGCTGCTGGTGGCCACCAGGGCGGGCAGCCGCCCGGCCTTCAGCTCCTCCTCGATCAGGGTGCGCTGCTCCCGGGCGAGGCTGCCGTGGTGGGCGCGGGCGACGTCCTCCTCGGCCAGCTCGTTGAGCCGCAGGGCCAAGCGCTCCGCCAGCCGCCGGTTGTTGACGAAGATGAGCGTGGAGCGGTGAGCGCGGATCAGCTCCAGCAGCTCCGGGTACATCGCCGGCCAGATGGAGCGCCGCCGGCCCTCCCCGCCGGGCACCTCGATGGGATCGTCCTCCTCGCCCGGCGGCCGGCCCAGCTCGCGCATGTCCTCCACCGGCACGACCACGCTCAGGTCGAGCTCCTTCGAGGCGCCGGCGTCGACGATCGACACGGGGCGCGGGCGGCCCTCGCCGTCCTGGCCGCCCAGGAAGCGCGCGATCTCGGCCAGCGGTCGCTGCGTGGCCGACAGGCCGATCCGCTGGACGCTCCCCCCGGACGCGACCACCAGGCGGTCGAGGCGCTCGAGGCTGAGCGCCAGGTGCGTGCCGCGCTTGGTCCCGGCCACGGCGTGGATCTCGTCGACGATCACGGCCCGGATGTCGGTGAGGATCTCCGTCCCGCGCGAGGTGAGCAGCAGGTAGAGGCTCTCGGGGGTCGTGATGAGGATGTCCGGCGGGGTGCGCAGCATCCGCTGCCGGTCGCGCGGCGGGGTGTCCCCGGTGCGCACCGCCACGGACACCTCGGGCGCCTCCAGGCCCTGCAGCGCGGCGGCCGCGGCGATGCCGGCCAGCGGCCCGCGCAGGTTGCGCTCGACGTCGTAGTTCAGGGCCTTCAGGGGGGAGAGGTAGAGCAGCCGCGACGGCTGCCGGCCGGCCAGCCGGTCCTCCACGATCCCGTTCAGGCCCCACAGGAACGCGGCGAGCGTCTTGCCCGATCCGGTCGGCGCCAGGATGAGGCTGTGCTCGCCGTCCGCGATCGGCGGCCAGCCGCGCTCCTGGGCGGGCGTCGGCGCCGGGAAGGCCCTCGTGAACCACTCCCGCACCAGGGGATGGAACCGCGCCAGCGCAGGGCTCTCGCCACCCCGGGTTCGGACCGTCGTCGCGCTCACGGATCGATGGTATCCCCGCCCGCGGTCGCCCGGCCGTGTCCTCCGCCACGCGAGTGCCGCTCCGGGCCGGCCACGGGGCGGGGTATCCTGCGCGCCGTGGGAACCGAGACGCCCGTCAAGCCGATCACCGGACGGCCGGGCTCCTCGTCCGGGCACGGCGAGCCCTGCCACGTGATCGTCCTGAACGACGACCACAACACCTTCGAGCACGTCGCGCGCACCCTCGCCCGCTTCATCCCGGGCGTCGGATACGAGGAGGGCATGGCCCTGGCCACCAAGATCCACAACGCCGGGCGGGCCCGGGTGTGGAGCGGGGCGCGCGAGCAGGCCGAGCTCTACTGGGAGCAGCTGAAGGACGCCGGCCTGACCATGGCGCCGCTGGCCTAGGACACTAGCGTGAGCGCCGGAGCCGACTGGCTCCTGGAGGCGCTGGCCGCCGAGGGCGTCCGGCACCTCATCGGAAACCCCGGCTCCACGGAGCTGCCCATCACCGACGCGGCGGGGCGCCAGCGGGCGGTGGGCTACGTGCTCGCGCTGCACGAGGCGTCGGTCATGGGGATCGCCGACGGCTACGCGCAGGCCTCGGGGAGCCTCGCGGCGGTGAACGTGCACGTGCAGCCGGGGCTCGCCAACGCGATGTCCGGGATCCTGAACGCCGCCCGCGCGCGGGTGCCGCTGCTGGTGACCGTGGGGCAGCAGGTGCAGGATCTCCTGCCCGGAGAGCCCTTTCTCGGGGGTGAGCTGGTGGAGCTGGCACGCCCCCTCGCCAAGGGGGCCTGGGAGGTCACCCGCGCGGAGGACCTGCCAGGCCTCCTGGCGCTGGCCCTCCGGACGGCCCGCGAGCAGCCGACCGGCCCCGTGGTGCTGAGCCTGCCGCTGGACGTGCAGGTCGCGCCGGCTCCGCCTCCGCACGCGCCGGTGCCCCCGGGTCCGCCGGCGCCCCCGGATGCCGCGTCGCTCGCGCGGGCCGCCGAGCTGCTGAGTGCCGCGCGCGCCCCGGCGGTGCTGGCCGGGGACGCCGTGGCCCGGACCGGCGCGTCGGACGAGCTGGCCGCGGTGGCCGAGCGGCTGGGGGCGCCGATCCTGGGCGAGCCGATGGCCGCCACGGTCCCCCTGCCCACCGATCACCCCCTCTGGCGCGGGCCGCTGCCGGCCTTCGCGGCGGAGATCGCCCCGCTGCTCGCCCCCCACGACGTGGTGCTGGCCGTGGGGATGCCGGTGTTCCGGCTCTTCGGGATCAGCCCCGGCAGCGCCCTCCCGCCCGACACCGCGCTCGTCCACCTGGAGGTGGACCCCCACGAGGTGGGCAAGGTCCACGAGCCCGCCGTCGGGCTCGTGGGGGACCCGGGTCTCGGGCTCGCGGGGCTGCGCGAGCGCCTGGGTCCGGCTCCGGCGGACGCGCGGGAGCGCCGCGGTCGCGCGGTGGCGGACGTGGCCGCCGCCCGGGCGGGGGCACGGGCGCGGGTCGAGGCGGCGGCGCGCGGCGAGCGGGTGGGCCCGGCCGCGTTCGCCCATGCGGTGGCCGGCGCCGTGGAGCGCAACGACCTGGTGGTGGACGAGGCCCTCACCGCCGGGCGCGGCCTGCGGGCCGTGATCGGTCCGCGCACGCCCTCCACCTGGCTCGCCCACCGCGGCAGCGCCCTCGGCTGGGGGCTTCCGGCCGCGGTGGGTGCGGCGCTGGCCGACCCGGGGCGCCGGGTGCTCGCGCTGCAGGGGGACGGCGGCTTCGTGTTCGGCGCCCCGGCGCTCTGGACCGCCGCCCACCAGGGCCTGCCCCTCGCGCTGGTCGTCGCCGACAACGGCGGCTACGAGATCCTGCGCGCCGGCCTGGAGGGGATGACCGGGCGCCCGGGGGGAGACTGGCCGGGCCTTGCGCTGCGCGAGCCGACGCTGGACGTGGCCGCCATCTGCCGCGGGTTCGGCGCGTCGGCCGCCCGCGCGGACCGGCCGGCCGACCTTCCCGAGGCGCTCCGGGACCTGTGGCGCCGCGCCCGCGAGGGGCCGGCGGCGCTCGTCGTGGCGGTCACGGGCCGCAGCACGGCGGTGGGCTACCCCATCCCGGGGGCCGCAGGGTAGGCTCCCGCCGTCGCCGACCGCCCCGCCGGGAGCTGAAGCGCGAGGGGATGACGATGCTGATCGCGACCCACGAGATGGAGTTCGCCCGCGACGTCGCCGACTTCGTCTGCTTCCTGCACGAGGGGCGCGTGCTGGAGCAGGGCAAGCCGGACCGGATCCTGCGGGACCCGGAGCTCCCCGAGACGCGTCAGTTCCTGCGGCGGCTCATCGCGGCGCGCTGATCCTGCCGGCGGCGTCGAGGCGCGCCGCCCGCGAGCCGAAGTCCTGGCGCGAGAGCGCCTGCACCTGGGCGATCCCGAACCCGCCCGGGGCGGGGGTGCCCGCCCCGACGAGCTGAGTGGGCCGGAACCGGCCCGAGCGGAACCGCCCGTCCGGCGACAGCGTCACCTGCAGGACGCCGGCCGTGGAGAGGACGCCGCCCAGCGAGAAGACCTCGTAGCCGCCGAAGTTGCCCATGCTGTAGGCGATCAGGCGCCCCCTGTAGACCTCCATCCCCCGGAGCACGTGGGGCCCGTGGCCCACCACCAGGTCGGCGCCGGCATCGACCACCGCGTGGGTGAACGCGCGCAGGTCGCCGCGGGGCTCCCCGAGGAAGGTCTCCGAGCCGCTCGGCACGTGGGTCTTGTCGCTCCCCTCGGCTCCACCGTGGAAGGTGACCACCACGATCTCGGCGCGCGCGGCCGCCTCGCGCACCCGGCGCTTGGCGCGGGCGATGTCCAGCAGCGAGTCGGCCCACTTGTAGGGGGCGAACCCGAGCACCACCACGCGCTGGCCGCCCACCGCCTGGAGGGCCTGCGTGCCCGGCCGGCCGGTGTTGAGGAGGCCGGCGCGGTTGAGTGCGGCGACCGTCTCGCGCTGCGCCGACGCCCCGAAGTCGTAGGCGTGATTGTTGGCCAGGTTCATCACCGTGAAGCCCGCGCCCTTCAGCCACCGCGCGTACGACGGGGGCGTGCGGAAGGCGAAGCAGTCGGGGCTGCCGCCGCCACACTTGGACGACCCGCCGGTGGCCAGCGTGCCCTCGAGGTTTCCGAGCACGACGTCCCCCACGAGGAGCTGGTCGACCGCCGAGAAGAACGAGCGCCCGCCGTCGGGAGGAAGGCCGTAGGGGAGGCTCCCCATCACGATGTCGCCCACCGCGGTCACGCGGACCGGCTTCGCGCCCGCCGCCGGCGGCGCCGCGGGGGCGGAGCCCGTGGTGGTCCCGGGCGGCGGGGGCGCGCCCGGCGCCTGCGCGGTCGCCTCGCTCGAGGAGCCGCTGACCCTGACGATGGCCGCCACGGCCACCGCGGCCAGCACGGCGATGACGACGCCCGCCACCACGCGGCGGCGCCGGATGGCGCGACGTCGCTGTGCCGCGCGCCGGGCGCGCCGCGGATCCTGACCGGGCTCCACCGCGGCCATCCTAGCCACCGGGGGACGGGCGGCCCAGGGTGACCGGCTAGGCGCGTCCTCGGAGCGTCACGGACTGCCGCGCCGCCACGGCGGCGTCCACCGCGCCGACCACGGCCGCGGCCGTCAGCCCGGGGCGAAGGTCGCCGAGGCCGGCGGCCGCAGCGGCCAGGCCGTCGGCGAACTCCCGGTCCCGCCGGAGCAGGCGGGCGAGGAGGCCGGG
>JAXIPH010000261.1:0-7087 GCA_045403035.1 Thermoleophilia bacterium
AATTACGTGGCAGTTCCCGGCTGCATCTCATCGCGATACAGCGTCCTCGACTCCCACAATATTGCCGATATTGCGGGAGATCTGCGTCCTTGTCTCGCGGGAGATTCGCTCGGGAACTGCATACGAACTAGCGACTCACGACACTAGACGAGCGCCTCCTTCACCAGCGCCGCCACCTCCGAGGGGCTCTCGCCCACCCGCACCCCGCGCGCCTCCAGGGCCTCCTTCTTGGCCTGGGCCGTACCGCTCGAGCCGGTGATGATCGCCCCGGCGTGGCCCATCTGCTTGCCGGGGGGCGCCTGGAAGCCCGCGATGTAGCCCACGACGGGGGTGGACATCGTCTCGGCGATGAAGTCGGCGGCGCCCTCCTCCTCGGCGCCTCCGATCTCGCCGACCATCACGACGAGGTCGGTCTCGGGATCGGCGTCGAAGCGGGCCAGGATGTCGATGAACGAGCTTCCCACGACCGGGTCGCCGCCGATGCCCACCACGGTGCTCTGGCCGATGCCCAGCAGCGCCAGCTCCTTGGAGATCTGGTAGGTCAGCGTGCCGCTGCGGCTCACCACGCCCACCCCTCCGGGTTGGAAGACCTGCGTCGGCATGATCCCCACGGTTGCGGTGCCGGGGCTGATGATGCCCGGGCAGTTGGGGCCCACCAGGGAGGTGTCCCCGCGCTTCAGGTGCGCGTAGACGCGCAGCATGTCGTGCGCCGGGATCCCCTCGGTGATGCAGACGATCAGCCCCACCGGGCTGTCGAGGGCCTCGAGGATGGCGTCGGCGGCGAAGCGCGGTGGCACGAAGACCATCGCGGTGTTGGCGCCGGTGGCCTCGGCGGCGTCCTCGACGGTGTTGAAGACCGGGATGCCGTCGACGTCCTGGCCGGCCTTGCCGGGGGTCACGCCGGCGACCACCTGGGTGCCGTAGGCCTTGTTGCGGGTGGCGTGGAACGCCCCCTCCCGGCCGGTGATGCCCTGCACCACGAGCCGCGTGGACACGTCGACGAGGATGCTCATGCCGTCACCGCCTCGGCCAGGGCGACGGCCCGCCGGGCGGCCGAGAGCATGGTGGCCTCGACCACGACGTTGTCCGGCGCGCGCTGGGCGATGATCGCCCGCCCCTCCTCCTCGTTGGTGCCGTCCAGGCGGACCACGATCGGCAGCGTGGCGCCCAGCCGGTCGAGGGCGGTGAGCAGCCCCTCGGCCACCTCGTCGCAGCGCGTGATGCCGCCGAAGATGTTGATGAGCAGCACCTTCACCTTCTCGTCGCTCAGAAGCACCTCGAGGGCGGTGACCACCTCGTCCGCCTTCGACCCGCCGCCGGCGTCCAGGAAGTTCGCGGGGCGCCCACCCGCCAGGGCCACCACGTCGAGCGTGCTCATCACGAGCCCCGCGCCGTTGCCCAGGATCCCGACGTCGCCGTCGAGCTTCACGTAGGTCACCCCGCGCTCCTTGGCCATCCGCTCCTGGGGGTCCTCGGGCAGCACGTCCCCGATCTCCGTCAGCTCCGGCCGGCGGTACACCGAGTTGCCGTCGATGGTGACCTTGGCGTCGAGCGCGACCACCCGGCCGTCCTCGGTGAGCACCAGCGGGTTGATCTCCATCAGCATGGCGTCGAGCCCGACGAACGCGTCGTAGAGCGCGCCGAGGATCTTGACCACGCCGCCGATGGCCTCGGCGTCGATGCCCGCGCCGTAGGCCAGCGAGCGGGCGTCGTGCGCCTGGAAGCCGATCAGGGGGTCGATGTGGCGGCGCACGAGCGCATCCGGCTGGGTGCGGGCGACCTCCTCGATGTCCATCCCGCCGATCGCCGAGAGCATCGCCAGGGGCCGCTTGGCCGCCCGGTCGAAGGTGATCGAGGCGTAGTACTCCTTGGCGATGGCCGAGGCCTCCTCGATCCACACCGAGTGGACCGTGTGGCCGCGGATGTCCATGCCCAGGATGTCGCGGGCCCGCGCCTCGGCCTCGTCGGGCGTCGCCGCCACCTTGATGCCGCCGGCCTTGCCCCGCCCGCCGATCTGCACCTGAGCCTTCACGACGACCGTGCCGCCGATGCGCTCCGCCGCGGCGCGCGCCTCCTCCGGAGTGAAGGCGACCGCCCCCTCCGGTGTCGGGATGCCGCGATTCCGCAGCAGTTGCTTTCCCTGGTACTCGAGCAGATCCACGCACGGCCTCCGGTGATGGCTGGCAGACGACGTCCAGCCCCCTCGGGAGAGGGTGCGGGACGCCGTACTCTATCGAGGCTCGCACGATCCTCGGATAGGCTGGTGGCCATGCGGATCGCGAGAATCATGGTGGTCGCCGCCCTGATCGGGCTGGCCGTCCCCGTCGCCGCTCAGGCGATGCCCCTGAGCGACCCCCCGGGAGACGTGAAGCGCTCGGACGTGGACCTCCTGGGCGGTGAGATCGTCCTCGGCGGCGGCAAGGTGACCCTGCGCCTGAAGCTGGCCGGCGGGCTCCGCGACCGCGACGTCTACACCCTCCGCATCTTCGGCGAGGGCGGCGAGCGCTGGACCCTGCGCGCGACCCGCAAGGACGGGAAGTCGTCCTTCTCCGCCCGCGACGAGAGGCGCCGCAAGAGCTACCGCGCCAACGGCCAGCTCATCAACCGCCTGGTGGCGATCAGCTTCTCGTCGAGCCGCATGGGCGCCAACAACGGCCGCTTCCGCTTCTCGGTCTCGGCGGCCTCGCCGAGCCGCCCGCCCGCCGTCGACACGCTTCCGGCCAAGGGTCGCCCCCGCGGGACGGCCTCCATCCCGTTCGCGCGCTAGACGGGCGGACGGCCCGCGCCGCGCTGGCGGCGCTGGTGGTCCTGGCGGTGGCCGCGTGCTCCGACGAGCCACCCAAGGTCCAGGCGCCGCCCCATCCGAAGCCCGTCGTATGGGGCTTCGCCGAGAACCTCCATCGCGACCCGCCCACGATTGACCGCACGCTGGCGGTGATGAAGCGGATGGGCGCCACCATGGTGCGCTTCGACCTCGGCATCAGCCCCGTCCAGGATCGGGCCGTGCGCGCGGCCCGCGCCGACGGCCTGCGGGTGATGGGGGTGGTCACCGGGGGCTCGCGCGACCCCCAGAAGTACGCCGAGCGCATCGAGCGCATCGTGCGCCGCTACGCGCCGCTGGGCGTTCACCACTACGAGATCTGGAACGAGCCGAACACGACCCAGGGCTGGCCCACGGCCGACGATCCCGACCGGGCCACGACCGAGTACATGGCCATGGTCAAGGCCGCCTACCCCCGGATCAAGGCGGCCGACCCCAGGAGCTTCGTGCTGGTGGGCGCCCTGTCGCGCCGCGAGTACGTGGGCGGGCGTCCCAACGACTGGGTCGAGGCCATGTACGACAAGGGCCTGAAGGGCAACTTCGACGCCATCTCGATCCACCCCTACACGGACCCCGAGGTCCCCGGCGAGAACACCCGGCCCGCCTACTCCTGGCTGCAGATGGCCGGTCCCTGGGACGACCGCACCCCATCGGTGCGCGAGGTGATGGTGGAGCACGGCGACGGGCGCAAGCGCGTCTGGATCACCGAGTTCGCCGCCCCGACCGGCGGGGATCTCGGCTTCCCGGTCAGCGAGGGGCGCCAGGCGCGGATCCTGAAGCGGGCCGTCACGCTGGCACAGAGGTACCCCTGGCTCGGGGGCTTTCTCTGGTACTCGCTCCGCGACAGCGAGAACGGTGGGGAACAGTTTGGAGTGCTGCGTGCCGATTGGACGCGTAAACCCGCATTCGGTGAGTACGTGTCCGCCATTGGTCGAACTCGGAGCCGCCCAGCCGGGGGGTGAGCGGGCCAGGTCGCCTGGGATACGCTCGCTCCGGCCTTTTGTGGAGGATCCCTGTTGACCGCCGACGAGCACCGTAGCGCCTCCCTGCTGCTGGACCCTTCCGGCGCGGCGTCGCTCCATCCCGATCAGGAATTGCCGGCCGTGCGGCGCGCGGTGCGCTCACGGGGCGTGCCGGGAACGGCCCTGCGCTACACGCAGCGCGTGTCGATGAAGCGCGGCGGACTGGGCTACGAGCGCGACAGCCTGGAGCCCATGATCCGCGCCCGCCGGGCCGTGCTGGGCGACGCCGGGGCCGGGCCTCCGCGCCTGCTGGTGCGGGTGGACGAGTTTCCGCATGCCGGAGGGTTCGACAACCCCGCGACGGTCGCGGACATGACCCACTTCCACGGGATCATGCGCCGGGCCGGAGTCCCCTACCTCATCGCCGTGACCCCCCGGGTGGCCCGCAACTACCTGAGCCCGCGCGACACCGCCTCACGGCCGCTGCGCGCCGACGAGGAGGAGATGCTGGGACGCCTCGCCGAGGACGGCGTCGCCTTCGCCCTGCATGGCCTCGACCACCGCACCCGCTACTCCGAGCCGCGCCGCCACACGGAGCTGTGCGGCCTCGTCACCGCCGATCTCTCGGCCCTGCTCGACGAGGGTCTCGGGCTCCTGGGCGAGCTGCGGATCCACCCCCGGGTCTTCGTGCCCCCGTTCAACCGCTTCGACGCCGAGCAGTACCCGAGCCTCGCGGAGCGCTTCTCGGTGGTGTGCGGCGGCCCCGAGACCGTTCCGCTGCTGGGCTTCCACGCCACGCCGCTCTGGCGGGGTGATGCGGTCTACCTCCCGGCCTACCCCCCCCTCTACGACCGGGCCGCCGGAGTCGCGTCCGGGGTACGGCGCCTGGTGGAGCGCGAGCCCGGCATCTGGGCGCCGCTGGCGCTGCACCTGCCCTGGGAGGCCGAGGACGGCTGGAGCGATCTGGAGCGCCTGGCCGAGCAGATGGCGCCGTACGCCGCCTCGTGGGACGACTTCCTCGCGGCCGTCGAGGCCTCCCGGCACGCCGGCACGCCGGCGGCGGCGCCGGCCGGCTGAGGCCGGCCCCCGTCCGCTCCTAGGTCAGCAGCTGGACCAGCAGGAGCGTGGCGAGCGTCCCCACGCACAGGGTGCCCAGCTCGAGACGGTGGCGCGTGAGCAGCGCGACGCCGCGAGTGCCCTGCATGTCGTAGCGGCGCGCCGCCGTGGGGAACAGCGACAGCGTGCCCGTGATCCCCGCCACCACCAGCAGGGCGATGGCCACCAGCTGCCAGTTCCCGCCGCCGCCTCCGCTCGAGGCGCTCGGAAGCGCCTCCGCGCCTCCGCGGGCCTCCAGCTCGCGTGAGGCGGCGAGGGCCGCCTCCTGGCGCTCGCGCCGTTCGGTCGCCTCGAGGCGCTCGATCGCGGCGAGGCGCCTGGCCTCGGCCTCCCGCTTGCGCTGCAGGGCGAGTTCCGCCTCGCGCCGCTCCTGGGCCTCGCGGCGCTCCTGGGCCTCGCGGCGCTGCTGTGCGAGCTCGGCTGCGCGCTCCGCGCGCAGCTCAGCCGGCGACGGACCCGAGGGCTCCTCGGCGGCCGGGGGGCTGGATGACGACGGCTCGGGCGTGGACACGCGCGGAGGAGCGGGGTCCGGCGCCGGCGGGGCGTCGGGTCCGCCCAGACTCACCTGACCGACGGCCGTGGCCGCGCACATCGCGAGGATGAGTGCGGCCACGAGGCACAGCGGAAGTCCGGTGAACTTTTTCGTCACCGCGCCCTCGCGAGGATCCTGGCTGTCGGCTTGGGCAACTTCCTCAACAGCAGGCCCTTGGTGGTCGTGCGCGTGGTGCCACCGCGCTTGTCTTGCAAGGCGATCGTCATCCGCAGCTTCAGGGGGAACCTCTTGCCCTTGACGGAGAACCGGATCGTAGCAGCGAAGGCCTTGCCGCCGACACCCTTGATGGTCTTCGAGGCGATCGCCTTCTTGATGAGCTTCGCCTTGCTCCCCTTCTTCGCCTTGGCGATGGGGAAGAGCTTGACGGAACCCTTGAAGGCCTTGCTGGCCTTGAAGCTCAGCCGCACGAACGCGAAGCCCCTCTTGAACTTCACGGTCGCCTTCAGCTTGCTGATCTTGGGCGCCGGGAACCCGGCCGCGCCGCCCGGGCCCGGGCCCGCGACGACGGGGATCGGCGAGGGGACGGGCAGGCCCGTGTCGATGCGGATCATCTTCGCCACCGACGGCACGCCCTGGCCGTTGACCAGGAAGAGCATGTAGTAGCCGGGAGGGGCCGCGTTCGGGTTGGAGGGGGTCGTGAACTGGATGACGTTCGCCACCTGGCTGACCGGCAGCTCGAGCGAGCGCTGGTCGGCGTCGGTCGCGTGGGTGGTGGCGCCGAGCTTCAGCAGCACGGCCTTGGCGACGCCGGTCGCGTCGGGTGTGCCGATCCCCACCGGGACGTTGTACGGCGCCCCGGCCGGAGCAGAGCTGATCGTCGGGCGCGCGCCCTTGTAGAGGTAGGGGGGCGAGTAGTACTCGACCGTGCGCAGCTGGCCGCCGAGCGGTCCGTTGTCGGAGACGACCTTGCGGTCGTCGCCCATCGAGATCACCCGGCCGTCGGGGATCACGAGCGCGGTCGAGTGGTAGGTGCGGGCGTCCACCTGGGGGTTGGTCTCGGTCCAGGTGCCGGTCGCCGGGTTGTAGAGCTCCGCGGTCATCACCGGGCCCTCGTACAGGCTGTTGTCCACGGCCCCGGCGCCGCCGCCGATGGTGAGGAGCGAGCCGTCGGGGAGGATGCGCGTGTTCACGTGGCTGCGGCCCTGGATGTTCGGCGGCCCGGGCGTCTGGGCGCCGGTGGCCAGGTCCACGAGGATGGTGCTCTTGGTCGCCGGCGCCGTCCCGTAGGAGCCGTCCGGCAGCTGGCTCGCGTCGATGTCGGAGCCGCCCTGCACGAGCAGCTTGGTCGGCCCGGCCGGCCCCGAGGGCAGAAGCGTGGCCGCCCCCCACTCCCGGCGGAAGGGCAGCGGAGCCGTGTTCGACACGCTCCAGTTGGTCGTGTTGATGATGTGCGAGTCGCCCTTCTGCGGGCCGATCGTGCGCAGGTTGCCGTCCGGCGCCAGGAACATGTGGGGGTAGATCCCGAAGAACTGCGTGCCCACCTTCTGGATGGTCCCGACGCCGTCCAGGTTCGGCGAGGGGGTGAACAGGTCGATGTCGCCGTCGTCGCCGTCGCCGGCCTTGTTGAGGCCGGCCACGATCGCGACCCGGCCGTCGGCCAGCTCGGTGAGCGTCGGATACCAGCGTCCGTCGCCC
>JAXIPH010000033.1:0-7249 GCA_045403035.1 Thermoleophilia bacterium
CCCGGCTCTGCTCACCGGAGGCGGCGTAGGACTCCTTGAACGTCACGCCCTCGCCGGCGGGGGTCGCCTGGAAGGCCGTGATGAGGTCGGCGTTGACCTCGCGCGCCACCGAGTAGCCCACGATCGTCAGCTGCGTCCCACCGTCGCCCGCGGATGCGCCGTCGGTGGAGGACGCCGTGTCGTCGTCGCCGCAGGCCGCGACGAAGCCGAGGGCGGCGACGAGGGCGATGAGGGGGACGAGGACTTTGAGTTTGTGACGTAGGATCAATCCACACTCCTTGGTCGGACAGGGGCCAAGCGGGTGAAGTCGCGCCCTCCTCGTGGCCGCGAGGGGGGCGCGGTGCCGTTTTGGACGAACCGACAGAATTCAGCGATGAGGTGGCACTAATCAGCGCTGCTTATCTGGCCGATAAGCGGGGGTAGCATCCTTACCCGCAGCCGCGATGTCAACCCGGCCCGCCGCCGTCTACGCTTCGGGGCGTGAGTGAGGACTATCTCGGTGCGGGCGGGCGTCTGGAGGGAGGGCCCGCGGAGAAGCTCGTGGCGTCCGGCTACGCCCACGAGATCGCCGACGCGCCCCGCCTGGCGCCGTGGCTTTCGCTGGCCGACCTCGCCCACGCCGTGGCGCTCGTCGAGGGGGGCGGCGTCGTGGGCCAGGAGGCTCATGCCCTGCTCGGCGGCCTGCTCGACCTGCACGAGATCGCGCCGGCCGACTTCCCGTGGCGGCCGGAGCTGGGCGACGCGTTCAACTCGCGCGAGCGCGCGCTGACCGCGCGGGTGGGCGCGTCGGCCGCGGGCTGGCTCAGCGCGGGGCGCGCGCGGCGCGAGGCGTTCCGGGTGGCGCTGCGCCTGACCGCCCGTTCCGGAACCCTCGACCTCCACGACGCCGAGCTCGACCTGGCCGTGGCGCTGGTGGACCACGCCGAGCGTCATGCCGACGACCTCGCCGCCGACTACACCTACCTCCAGCCGGCCCAGCCGACCACCATCGGCCACCTGCTCCTGGCGTACGCCTACCCCGCCCTGCGCGACGCGGGGCGCCTGCGGGCCGTGCACGCCTGGCTCGATCAGGGGGTCGCCGGGGCCGGCGGCAGCGCGGGGTCGCGGTGGCCACTCGACCGGGCGCGACTGGCCGAGCTGCTGGGCTGCGCCGGCGTGGTGACGCACACCAAGGACGCGATGTGGCAGGCCGACGGCTACGTGGAGCTGGTCGCGGCGGTCGCGACGGCCGCCACCCACGGGTCGCAGATCGGCCAGGACCTGGAGATCCTGGCCAGCCAGGAGTTCGCGGCCGTGAGCCTGGCCGATCGTCACAGCCGCGCCAGCGCCCTGATGCCTCAGAAGCGCAACCCCTACGCCCTCGCCGTGATGCGGACCCAGGCCGGGATCGCGTCCGGGGACCTGGCGGGGCTCCTGACGACCCTCCACACGGGCTCGGCGCGCACGGACCACTTCCACCTGCTGAACGGGGCCGTGCCGCGGCTGCTGGAGCAGGCCGTGGCCGTGGCGCGCTTGGCGGCCGAGGTGGTGGCGGGTCTCGAGATCCACGCCGAGCGCTGGGAGCGGGCCGCGCGCGAGGGGTTCACCGCCGCCGCCGACGTGGCCGACGCCCTGGCAGTGGAGGCCGGGCTCGACTACCGCACCGCGCACCACGTGGTGGGCCGCGCGGTGCGGGAGCTGCTGGAGGAGGGCCTGCCGCCCGACGCCCTCACCCCCGAGCGCCTCTCCGCCGCCGCCGAGGCCGCGGGCGGCGGTCCCGTGGCGATCTCCGAGGCGGCGCTCGCCGACGCGCTGGACCCGGCGGCCTGCGTGCTCGCCCGCCGCCAGCTCGGCTCCGCCGCGCCCGCCGAGGTCGCCGCGATGATCGCCGACTGCCGCGAGCGGACGGCCGAGGCCCACGCCTGGAGCGCCGCCGCCCGGGAGCGCGCCCTGCGCGCCCGAGGCGACCTGATCGCCACCGCGCACCGGCTGGCCGGACGCTGAGCCCGGCGGCCTCCGGGCCGCCCTTCGAGCAGTCGCCTCCCGCTCCTCGGCACCACCGTGCGGTTTCTGGACCTTTTGGCGGCTCTGCCCCCCGGATGAGGGATGGCCAATTCCGCCGGTGCCCCCAGAAAGGTGCGGTTGACAGCGCAGGCGTCCCTCGTTTACAAAGGCTAACCTACAAAAAAGTGTAATCACGAACCCCGCATGGAGGCGAGCACGGAGCCGATGAGGACATTCCCTGAAACGAGGAACGAGCGCATGGACGGCGAGGAACCTGATCGACCTGCCCTCCCGACGCCCGTCCGTGCACCCGAGGACACCGGCCCGGCGCCCGACGAGCTGCTCGTGCCGCACGAGGCGCGCGCGCTGATCCGGGCCAGCTCCGGGCGCGCGGCGACCGGCCTTCGCAACCGCGCCCTGGTGGCTGTCATGTACCGCTCGGGGCTGCGCCCGGGCGAGGTGCTCGCGCTGACGATCAAGGACGTGGACCTCGAGGCCGGAACCGTGGCCGTCCCCGCCCGGAAGGGCGGCCGGCCGCGTGTGACCGGCATGGACGCACCCACGTGCGACCTCATCACGGCATGGCTCGAGCGACGTGCCGAGCGGCGCATCTCCGCCGATCGGACCCTGTTCTGCACCCTGGCCGGCGAGCCGCTGAAGGCAGCCTATGTGCGCGAGCTGCTGCCGCGCCTCGCGCGCAAGGCCGGGATCCACAAGCGCGTCCATCCCCTCGCCCTGCGCTACGCCAACGCCGCCGAGCTCGCCGAGGAGGGCATGCCGGCCGCGATGATCGACCTCCACCTGGGGGTCGCGCCCGCCGGCGGCGCACGCCGCTACCGGCGCCCCGTGAGCCAGGACGAGGTCGTCGCCGCGATCACCGCGCGGCGCTGGCGTCTGTAGGGGGGCGCTCTTCCCGCTGGTGATCCGGGGACTGCCGGGGGCCGTAATCTGCAGGGAATGGGCGACCCACTCCCTCCGGCGCTCACGCGCCTCGCCGACGAGGACCTGCTCACGCTCATCGAGCGGGGGGACGCCGATGCGTTCGAGGTCATCTACGAGCGCCACTCGCGCGTCGCGTATTCCCTGGCGTTCCGCCTGCTGGGCGACCGGCAGCTGGCCGAGGATCTGGTGCAGGACGCCTTCCTGGCGGTCTGGCGCGGCGCCGCCCGCTACGCCTCGGCCCGCGGCAGCGTGCGCAACTGGATGCTCTCGATCCTGCACAACCGCGGCGTCGACCGGCTGAGGACCCTGGGCGCGATGTCGCGTCGTCAGGACGCGCTCGAGCAGATGGAGCTGCGGCGCCCCGACGAGCCGGACGCCGCCGACCTCGCCATCGGCCGCGTCCTGGCCGGGACGGTCCGCGACGAGTTGGGCGACCTGCCGAGGGAGCAGTTCGAGGTCCTGCGGCTCGCGTACTACGGGGGCTTCACCCACCAGGAGATCGCGCAGATGCTGCAGCTGCCGCTCGGCACCGTGAAGAGCCGGATGCGGCTCGGTCTCGAGCGACTGCGCCGCGGCATGGGCGAGTCCGGGATCGCGACGGCATGACGAACGAGCACGACAACCTCCGCGATCTCCTGGCCCCGGTGGCCCTCGGCGCCGCCGAGCCGTCGGAGGTCGCGCGCGTCGAGGCGCACGCCGCCGAGTGCCAGATCTGCCGCGAGGAGCTCACCGGGCTGCGCGACGCTGCCGGGATCCTGGCCGTGTCCGTGCCTCAGACGGAGGCTCCGCCGGCGCTGAAGGACTCGATCATGCGGATCGTGCGCGCCGAGGCGGCCGAGCGGGCCGAGCGCGAGGAGTCCGCGGACGAGCCCGCGCCCGCGCGCGCCTCACGGCCGCGGCGCGCCGGGTGGCTGCCGGGGCTCCGCCCCTGGCCGGCGCTCGCCGCGCTCGCGGCCGTCGCCGCGCTGCTTCTCGCGTGGAACATCACCCTCCAGGTCCGCGACGACGGCGGCGGCGGCGCCGAGGTGGCCGTGCTCCCGGTGACCGGCACCGCCGCCGCTCCCGGCGTGACGGGCCGGATGATCTACGTGCCCAGCGAGGGCACCGCGGTGATGCGGCTCGATCGGCTTCCCCCGCTGGACCCCGGCGACGCCTACCAGCTCTGGGTGCTGCGCGACGGCAGGGCCCGTTCGGCCGGCCTCTTCGAGGCGACCGGCCCGGCTCAGGCGCAGGGCGTGGCCGCCGGCGTGGCCGGTGCCGACGGGCTCGCCGTGACAGCTCAGCCCAGCACCAGCCGAGACGTCCCCGAGGGCCCGATCCTCGTGGAGACCTCGCTCTAGAACCGGGTAGGTCCCGGCGGCTCGACCCGATGGGTCAGCAAAAACGCTGGTCTTTCGCATAGTGGATCGGGCTGCGGCTCTCCGACATACCTGCGTCTGCGTCCCCGATGGCGGGCGACGAGGCAATCCACCAGGCCGGAGAGGTCGATGGAACACCGTCTGGATCTCCGCCGATCGGAGCTCCTGCGAGGGGCCCTCCTCGGGGGCGGCGCGCTGCTCGCGGGGGCCGGCGCGGTCGCGGGGCTCGGCCGGCTCGCGGGCGCCGCACCGTCGGCGGAGCAGGACACCCGCATCCTGAACGTGCTGCTCGGGCTGGAGCACGTCCAGCTGGCCCTGTACGAGGAGGCTCTCGACAACGGCGCGCTCAGCGGCGATCTCCTGGAGTTCGCGGGCGTGGCCCGCGGGCACGAGCGGGTGCACGTGGACACGCTGCGCCGCCTGCTCGGCGCCAACGCCGAGGACCCGCCGCCGCTCGCCTTCGGCGACGCCACGACCGACCCCGACGCGTTCGCCGAGGCGGCGGCCGGCATCGAGGACCTGAGCGTGGACGCCTACAACGGCCAGGTTGTCAACCTCACCCCCCGCGCGCGGGCGGAGAGCGCTCGCGTCGTGTCGGTCGACGCCCGCCACGCCGCCTGGGTGCGCACGGTCGCCGGCCACGAGCCGGCCGCCGAGGCCGTCGACCCGGGGCGCCCCGCGGCGGAGGTCGCCCGCGCGCTGCAGGACACCGGGTTCGTGGACGGAGGGACCCCGTGAGCGCACACGAGCTCGACCTCGACGCGATCGATCCCTCGGGCGCCATCGCCGAGGCGGCCCACCGGGTGTCTCGCCGCGGCTTCCTGGCCGGGGTCGCGGGGGGCGCGGCCGCCGCCGCCGGGCTGCCCGCCGCGGCGCTCGGGCAGGAGAGCCGGAAGACGGACATCGAGATCCTGAACTTCGCGCTCACCCTCGAGTACCTCCAGGCCGCGTTCTACACCGAGGCGGAGCGCCTGAAGGCCCTCGACACGGCGGGCGCCGACGCCGCGAAGAGGATCGGAGCGGTCGAGCGCGCGCACGTCACGGCGCTGCAGCAGGCGCTGGGCCCCGCTGCGACGCTGGGCCCCCTCTTCGACTTCCAGGGCGCCACGGAGGACGACGACGCCTTCCTCCGCACCGCGGTCGCCTTCGAGGACCTCGGCACCGCGGCGTACAAGCAGCAGCTCACCCGGATCTCCACGCCCGCCTACATCTCGGCGGCGGCCTCGATCCACACCGTCGAGGCCCGGCACGCCGCCTGGATCCGCTACATCGCGGGGGTTCAGCCCGCGGTGGCGGCCCTCGACGATCCGATCCCCGACGCCGAGGCCCAGCGTCTCGTGGCCGGGACCGGGTTCACCCGCCCCCGGCCGCGCACCACCGCACGCACCCCGCCCCCGTTCACCGGGTGAGCGCGAATGGTGCGCGGAGCGGGTCGGCGCCGATGGGTCGCCGCGGCGATGACCGTGGTGGCGCTGGCCGGCGCCGTGGTGGCGGCCGCCCTCGCCCAACGCCAGGGGGGTCCCTCCGCCCCCTCGGCCGCGCTGGCGGGGGCGGGCGCCCTGCCGCCGCCCGCGGCGTCGGGCCTGACGATCCCCGACCCGCAGCCGCTGCCCGATCAGGCCCACACCGCGGTGTGGGCGCCCGTGCGCCGAGCCGTGATGGCGACCGAGCGTCCCCGCGCCGGGTCGGCGGAGGTGGCCGCGGTGGAGGAGCGGACCCCCGAGGGCACCACCAACCTCGTCCTGGTCATCGGGAGGACCACCGACGCCGCGGGCCGCGTCTGGCTCAGGGCGCGGCTCCCCGCGCTCCCCGGTGGCGCGATCGGCTGGATCCCGCGCGACGCCGCGGGTGGATACGTGTCCGTCGATACCCGGCTCGTGGTGGATCGCGCGGCGGAGACCCTGACCCTGACGAGAGGCGACCGGGTCGTGATGTCGGCCCCGGTGGGGGTGGGGACCGCCGACGCTCCCACGCCGGCCGGCGAGTTCTACGTGCGGAACAAGCTCACCCGCTATCGCAGCCCGGCGTACGGGCCGATCGCGTTCGGCACCAGCGCGCGCTCGCCCACGCTCACCGACTGGCCGGCCGGCGGCTTCATCGGCATCCACGGCACGAATCAGCCCACGATCCTGCCGGGGCGTGTCTCCCACGGCTGTATCCGCCTGCGCAACGACGACATACTGAGGCTCGCCGGGCTGATGCCCGTGGGAACGCCTCTGACGATCGTGTGACCGGATGATGCCGCTTGCCCATCACCAGCTCTCCACGGGCGCCACGATCGGCCGCAGGATCGCGGCGGGCGCGGTCGTCGCGGGGCTGGGCCTCGCCGTCGGGCTCCCCTCGGGGGTCGCGCAGGATCGTCCCGGCGACTCGCCGGTGCTCACCGAGCGGTTCCCCCTGGACGCCGTCGAGACCGCACCGCGGTCCCCGGCGGCGCCCGAGGCGAGCGAGCCCGCGGCCCCGCCCGTCGAGGAGCCGACGCCTGCCGCCCCCGCCGCGGAGCCGGCCGGCGACTCCTCGGGCGACTCCGTGATGCTCGCCGTCATCATCGCCGCCGCCGTGGGCCTGCTCGCGGTCGGCCTGGCGGGTGGCCTCGCCCTTCGCCGCCGGTGGTCGCGCAACTCCGAGCCACCGATCCCCCCCCGCCGCCGCTCGCGAGTCCCGGACGGCCGGGCCGGGGCGGCCGCCATGGAGGCCCGCTTCCGGCCGCGAAGGGTCGATCCCGGCATCGATGCCCTGAACGCCCGGATCAGCCCCTCGGAGGTCCCTCCCGTGTCTCAACCTGACGTCGTCCGCACCGCCTCACCGCCCGCCACGGCCGCTCCGGCCGTCGCGGCGGGTCCGGGTCGCGATGCCGGCGACGCTGCGCCTCCTCGCCGCATCCCCCACCGTCGCCGCCGGCGCCCCCACCCCCGCCCGGAGCCGGCGCCCCCCCCCCCCCGGCCCCCCCCCCCGGCGCCCCCCCC
>JAXIPH010000284.1:0-7953 GCA_045403035.1 Thermoleophilia bacterium
CCGATGCTTCCGGGGATGCAGCACCCGCCGTACCCGTTCACGAGGAAGGCGTCCGCCGCTGTATGGGAGGTGGAGCCCGCGTGGTTGGCCTCGCTCACCGCTGGCCTGGCAGCGAACGCCGCGAGGGCCGCGATGGCGCAAACACCCACACGCAGCCGCCTGGCCGCCTTCGCAGGCTGCAGCATTCAGCGCCTTCGCTCACAGGCCACGATGAGCCGTTCCTCGGGGGGCGAGCCTACGAGCGCTGCACTGCTCAATCAACCGAGAGCCAAGTCGCCTGGCCGAGGGCGGCCGCCCGTCTCGGGATCACCCGTCGCCTTCGCCGGGCTCGCGCGGGGCGAGCCCCGTTCCGGCGTATCAGGTCGCCTCGGTCCTCAACGCAAGGGCCAACCCTCTCGGCGTTTCGTCGTGTCCATCGGCCGCCACCGGCCGTCGGGTGCCTTCACCTGCGAGGGCCGGGATGCCGATGTCCTCGAGAGACCGGCACGCGTGAGCCGGTGACAGCGACGAAGGACGCCCATGCCGCCACCACTCGGCCGCGCGGTCATGTTGGTCATCGGCCTGCTTGCTCTGGCAACACCCGGGATGGCGCTCGGAAATGAGTCGAGCCCCGGCCAGATGGTCCCCGTCACCCCTCGCGCATCCGGCCAAACCGGCCAGCTCAGCCAAGAGCAGGTGGCCCAGGCGTATCTCGACCTCGTCCTCCCCACCAACCAGCTGGCCCGCGCGGGTTCGGTCTTCCATGAGAGGGCGTGGCGCTCGCGCGACCCCGTCCTCATCGAGCAGGACATGCGGATGTGGGTCACCGTGCGGAAGGCCTTCCTCCGGAACCTCCGACGGGCCGACTTCTTCCCGGGCGACGTGCGTCCGCGGGTCGAGGCGGTCATCAGCGCAACCGAACGGCAGATCCTGGCCTACGGGCAGGGGATCGGCGACCGGCCAGAGCCCCGGCTCAGGGCCGTCTGGACGAGGCGCAAGAGCTGGCCCGCGCCGCGCGGGAGATGACCGCGCCGGGAGAGATGGAGAGCGAGGTGCGCTGGAGGATCGCCCTCTCCCTGGCCCTCACGGGACGCGATGGCGATGCCACCGCCGAGACGCTCGCTCGCGAGGCGGTCGCCCTCAGCGAGCCGACCGACATGCTCGAGCTGCGCGCTGACGCCGAGGAGGCTCTCGGCCTGGCTCTCGAGAGGAGCGGCCGGCGCGGGCCCGCCGACGAGGCATACGCCCGTGCGCTTTCCCTCTACCGGGCGAAGGGCATCCTGCCCCGCCCGGGACGCCTCCCCGTGGACCGGCGCGCGTAGCCTTCGGTTCACGGTCCGACGGATGGAGGCAGGCGTGGCGAACGACTTCGAGGTGGGCGTCGACGTGGCGGCGACGCCCGACCAGGTGTGGTCCCTGGCCGGGGACCCCGGGGGGATCGGCGAGTGGTTCGCGCCGGTGGTCGCGTGCGAGATGGACGGCGATCGGCGCACGACCACGATGGGCAACGGCGCGGTGCTGGTCGAGCGGATCGTCGACCGTGACGACGGGGAGCGCTCCTACTCCTACACCGTGCTCTCCGGCATCCCGGGGCTGACCAGCCACCGGGCCACCCTCCGGGTCCTCGAGGCCCCCGGAGGGTCGCGCGTGCTCTGGCGCCAGACCGCCACCTCGGAGGTCGAGGGCTACGACATCGAGTCCCGCCTCGGTGGCGTGATGACCGCCGGCCTCGAGCGGCTGCGCGACATCGTGGTGGGGCGCTGACGGTCTGATGGGGTGATCGTCGCCAATCCCCGGCGGGCGGGATAGTCTCGCCCGGTGATCGAGATCGTCCCGCCGGCACGCGCCGCCTGGCTCGACATCGGATCGCACACGGAGACGGTCCTCGAAGCCGGCACACATCCCGAGCCATCGTGCGAGGGATTCCTGTGGATCGACCTGGAGCTTCCGGCCCCCGCCTCGCTGGCGTCGCTCGTGGCCGGGGGCCTGGTCCCGGCGGGCGTGGCCGATGAGGGCCGCCCGGGGAACGTGGAGTGGCGGCTGCTGGCGGATCGCGCCGACCTGACGCTCGCCGGCGCCCGCCTCGACGGCGACGCCCTGCAGCTCGACCAGCGCCGGATCGTGGTGCGCGAGGGCCTGGTGGTCTCGCTGCACCGGGGCCTGCCGGGGTATTTCGAGGAGCTGCGCGCGCGCTACGCCGACGATTTCGCCCGCTTCGCCCGCAGCCACGGGTTTCTGCTCTTCGAGATGGCCGGCCACCTGGCCGACGGCCTTCAGGCCGCCGTGCACAGCCTGGGCGACCGGATCGACGACCTGCGCCTGGCCGCGGCGGGCGGTGGTGGGCCGGTGGCGGACGGATCGGAGCTGCTCGGCTCGGTGCTGGTGCTGCGGCGAATCCTCGCGCGTACCCGCGACCTCCTCGCCGAGACCTCGTCGCGGCGCACCCCGTTCATCCCGGAGACGACCCAGCCCTACCTGCGGGACATCGGAGACCGCCTCGAGGGGCTGGTCGCCGACCTCGCCTTCAGCCGCGCCGTGCTGGACGAGACCCTCCGCTTGGCACAGGGCGCGACGGCGAGCCCCGGCGGCGAGGACGTCGCGGCGACGGCGCTCACGCCCGTGACGGCCGGCGGGCGACCGCTGCTTCTGATCCGCGCGCTCGGTGACTTCCAGGTCCTGCGCGGCGGCGCCGAGGTGCCCGAGGCCGCGCTCGGCGGCGAGCGCGGGCGCGAGCTCCTGGCGGCGCTCCTGTGCGCGGGGCGCGCGGTGCGGCGGGACCTGCTCCTCGCCTGGCTCTGGCCCGGAGAGGCGCCCGAGCCCGCGGCACACGCGCTCGCCGAGGCGGTGGCCGCGCTGCGCCAGTCGCTCGATCCGGGTGTCCTGCTCTCGGAGGGCGCCTCCTATCGAGTCGCGCTCGCCGCAGGGGACGCATGGGACGTCGACGAGCTCCGGCGCGCCGCGGGGGAGCTGAGCGCCGGCGAGTCCCCCGCCGCCGCCTGGAGCGCGGCCCTGGAGCGGCTGGGCGGACCCCTCTGCCCGGAGTGGCCCCACGCCGAATGGGGGCAGGCGGCGCGGGAGGATTGCGCGCGGGCGGCGGCGGCGCTGCGGGGCGGCCTCGCGACGGCGCTGCTGCGCGAGGGGGCCACCGACGAGGCGCGCGCTCACTTCGAGGCGCTCGTCGAGGCCGACCCGGAGAACGAGGAATGGCACCGCGGCCTGATGCGCTGCCACGCCCGGGCGGGCGACATGCCGCTGGCCCTGCGCCAGTTCCACGCCTGCCGGTCGGTGCTGCGCCAGACCCAGGGCGTGGACCCGGGGCCCGAGACCGAGGCGCTCTACCTGGAGTTGCTCGGGGGCGGCTGAGCGGCCTCGGCGAGAGTCGCCTCGGTGGCGGCCTCGAACACGTCGAGCGCCCGTCCGAGCTCGGCGTCGGTGATGACCAGGGGCGGCAGCACCCGGATGACGTTCCCGTCGGCGCCCGAGCAGATCACCAGGACCCCGTCCTCACGCATTCGCTCCTGAATCGCGACGGCGAGGTCCGCGCGCGGGACGTGGGGGTCGGAATCCACGAGCTCGATCCCGATCATCAGCCCGAGGCCGCGCACGCGCAGCTCGGGATGCCGCTGGGCGAGCACCTCGAGGCGCTCCATCGCCCGCGCGCCGAGCACCGCCGCGTGCGCCGGGAGCTCCTCCGCGGCCATGGCGTCGATGCCGGCGAGCGCGGCGGCGCACGAGACCGGGTTGCCGCCGAAGGTGGAGCCGTGGTCGCCGGGGCGCATCGCCGCCATCACCTCCTCGCCCGCGCCAATCGCGGACAGGGGGAAACCGCCGCCGAGGGCCTTGGCCATCGTCATGACGTGGGGCGCCACCCCATAGACACCCGCCGCGAACCAGTCGCCGGTGCGGCCGAACCCGGTCTGGATCTCGTCGAAGATGAGCAGCGCCCCGTTGGCGTCGGCGCGCTCGCGCAGCCCCTCCAGGAACGTCCGCCCGGCGGGGTGGCAGCCGCCGTGGCCCTGGACCGGCTCGATCATGTAGCAGGCGGTCTCCTCCGGGGCGAGCTGGTGCCGGTGCAGCTGGTCGAGCTCGGCGAGCGCGTAGGCAGCGGCCTCGTCGGCCGAGACGCCGAGCTCGTCGGGGCGCGGGAACGGGCACACCTGCACGCCCCCTGCGGCGAGGCCCATCCGGTAGGCGGCCTTGGAGGTGGTCGCGGCCAGCGCCCCGGCCGTACGGCCGTGGAAGCTGCCGCGGAAGCACACCACGCCGGGGCGGCCGGTCGACGCACGTGCCAGGCGCAGCGCCGCCTCGTTGGCCTCCGAGCCGGTGGTGGAGAAGAGGAAGCGATCGATGCCGGGCGGCGCGATCTCGGCGAGCCGGTCGGCGAGATCGCGCATGGGGGCGTGGCCGCAGACGCCGCCGAGGTGGATGACCTGCTGCATCTGCCTCAGCACCGCCGCGATCACCGCCGGGTGGCTGTGGCCCAGGTTGCATGTGGCGATCCCCGCCGCGAGGTCGAGGTAGGTGCGGCCGTCGGCGGCGTCGATCCAGGCGCCGTGCCCACGCACCGCGTCGAGCCCGGTGATCGACGGCTGTGCCGCCGAGAGCGCGTGTGGCCGGGACCCGAGAGGGCTCGCCAGAGGTTCCACCGGCTCCATCGGCACCTCGCCATCGAGGTCCACCCCGGCCGGACGGCCGGCGCCGACCAGTCTAGTGCCGGCTCTCCGGCCGATGAAGGAGATCGGCGGATTTCCCGAGGCGGGCGGGCGCCAAGTTTGGAATCAGTCCAAACTGGAGAGGAAACCCTGGCGATCACCGTCGACACGAAGGGGCACCACGTGGCAATCACATCGAGCGGCATCCTGGACGAGCGGCGTATCTCCGAGCGGGACGAGCTCGTCGCGCTGCTCACCACGGCCTACTGGATGGAGATCGAGACGGTGATGAACTACCTCGCCAACTCGGTGAACCCGGACGGCGTCCGGGCGCAGGAGATCATCGAGTCGCTGCGGCAGGACATCACCGAGGAGCTGGGCCACGCCCAGCAGTTCGCCGAGCGGATCAAGGAGCTCTACGGCGTGGTCCCGGGCTCCGGGGACTTCCACGCGGCGCAGTCGTTCCTGCAGCCCCCGGCGCACCAGACCGACATCGTCCACGTCATTCGCGGGGTGATCGAGGCCGAGTCGGGGGCCATCGAGCACTACGAGCGGATCATCGAGTTCACCGATTCGATCGATCCGGTGACCCAGGACATGGTCGTGGCGATCCTGCGCGACGAGCAGAAGCACCGCCGCCTGTTCGAGGGCTTCCTGCGCGAGTACGAGGCCGAGGGCCGCGCCTGAGGGGCCCGAGCTACCGGGGCCGGCCCGCCAGCGCCTCGCGCGCGAGCCCGAAGAGGTTCGCCAGAGCGCCGGCGCCGGCCTCCGGAGCGCTGACGCGCACCTCGAGCGCCGCCGCGTCCTCGACGACCTCGCTGTGGAGGAAGGGGCAGCAGCGCGCCTCGCGGGCGAGCAGGTCGCGCATCGCGGCGATCACCCCGGGGCGTGGCGCCAGCGAGAGCAGGAGGCCCGACGCGTCGAGCCGGCTCGACAGGAGGGCGTCGGAGAACAGGCGGGCGAACTCGCCCATCCGGTCGGCGCGCTCGTGAGGGTTCAGGGAGCAGGCGGCGCGCGGACGCGGCGACACGGTCACGTCTCCAGGATAGGCAGGTTCAGGCCGGGTGTCCGCCACAGCCGTTCCGGGTGGTCGCGACGTTCGTACCGGCCTGCCGGCCGGAGGCCGCTCGAGCCGCCGTCGTGCCCCTTCGGCGCGGTCTCGGTCACATTGCTGTCACACCTCTGCGCCGCCCGCGATCGATCACAGAGTTGATACCTGCGGGCCGCGGGGCGCGATCTACGTTGCCGCTGATCCAGCCATCAGCGACCAGGAGCGTGACGTGGACCGACCTGTGACCGCCGAGCATGCCGACCAGAGCGAGTGGCACTCCCTGGTCGAGGCGAAGATGAGCCGGCGAACCCTGCTCGCCGGTGCCGCCTTCGCCGGAGCGGCCGCCGTGGTGCCCCTGCACCTCACGACCGCCCGGGCGACCGCCACATCCGGGAAGGGCCCCTCGCGCTTCTCGCCGATCGAGCCCTCGTCCGCGGACCGCCTGGTCCTGCCCAAGGGGTTCAAGGCCGACGTGATCGCCCCCTGGGACTCCGACATCGGCGGGGGCCTGAAGGCCGGGTACAACCACGACTGGATCGGCTACTTCCCGATCGACCTCCTCAAGGTGGGCTCCGACGCCTTCGCCCCCCACATCGGCTTCCTGCCGAAGAAGTCGTCGAGCACCGACGGGATCCTCATCATCAACCACGAGTACATCAACTCGCTCTTCGTGGCCGGCTACAGCGGCACCGGCCCGAAGACGCCCGAGCAGATCCGCAAGGAGCAGGCCGTCGTGGGCATGTCGGTCCTCCGGGTGAAGCGCAGCAAGGCCGGCCGCTGGTCGGTCGACTCGAAGGACGACACCTACGCGCGGCGCATCGACGCCACCACGCCCGTCGTCCTCACCGGCCCGGCCGCGACGATCGACGGAGGGCCGAAGGCGATCGGCAGCTTCGCCAACTGCAGCGGCGGAATGACCCCCTGGGGCACGGGCCTCAGCTGCGAGGAGAACTTCGCCGAGTTCACGTCCGCGCCGCCCGCCGGCTACGGCTGGGACCCCGCGATCTACAACAAGCGCCACTACGGCTGGGTGATGGAGGTCGACCCGTTCGACAAGACGAGCACCCCGCGCAAGCACACCGCCCTCGGCCGCTTCCGGCACGAGAACGTCGCGATCCGCGTGGCGAAGGACGGCACCGTGGTGGCCTACATGGGCGACGACCTGGCCGACTCCTGCGTCTACAAGTTCGTCGCGAGCAAGAAGCTCTCGAAGGACCGGGCCGCGAACCTCACCATCCTCGAGAGCGGCGCGCTCTACGTCGCCGACTTCGGGAACGGCGTCTGGATCCCGCTGGACTACGCCACCTCGGAGAAGCTGAAGACGGCGAAGGCACCCGACGGCTCGCTCCTGTTCAAGTCCCAGGTCGACGTGCTGGCCGACGCCCGCGCGGCGGCCCTCGCCGTCGGCGCCACGCCGGTCGACCGGCCCGAGGACATCGAGATCAACCCGATCGACGGGACCGTGTTCGTCGCCCTCACCAACAACACCGGCCACGGAAACTTCCACGGCCAGATCGTGCGCATCGAGGAGAAGAACGACAACCCGGCCGGCACCGCCTTCGGGTGGAGCATCTTCGCGGTGGGCGGCCCGCAGAGCGGCTTCTCGTCGCCCGACAACCTGATCTTCGACGCGGACGGCGACCTCTGGATGGTCACGGACATCTCCAGCTCGCGGCTGGGGAAGGGGATCTACGCCTTCCAGGGCAACAACGCGCTCTTCTTCCTGCCCACCACGGGGGCGGACGCCGGCACGGCGTACCAGTTCGCGAGCGGGCCGGTGGAGTGCGAGATGACCGGGCCGCAGTGGACGCCCGACGGCGGCACGCTGTTCCTGTCGGTCCAGCACCCGGGCGAGAACTCGACCTCCGCCAGCACCCCCAGCAGCCGCTGGCCGAACTTCGGCGCCGACGTCCCCCGCCCGGCGTCGGTCGCGATCACCGGCCCCTGGGGCAAGTTCGCGAATGGCAAGTAGTCGCGAGATCGCGAGCGAGCGGGGGATGGTCCACGAGCGGACGCTCTTCGGCGCCATCGACACGCACCTGGGCGACCTGGCGCACAACCGTCCGTGGGTCCTGAACGAGCGCTCCGAGGCCCTCGCGGAGATGGCCGAGGCGTGGCTGGAGGACGGCGGGGAGAACTGGCTGCCCAGCCTCGGGCCGGCCTGGCTGTGCGAGCACGTGGAGGGCCTCCCGCCGACCGAGCGCCCGACGCACTCGCAGACCCTGGCCGAGTTCGTCGGCTGGGCCGCCGACCGGGGTCTGGTGTCCGAGG
>JAXIPH010000038.1:0-5550 GCA_045403035.1 Thermoleophilia bacterium
GGCGGGAGGCGCCCCGACCCGGCGACCACCGAGACGGCTGTGACGGACGAGGTCGACGGGGACGGGGACGGGGACGGCGACGCCGAGGTGTTCGAGGTCGTCATCACCCCCACGCCCGACGTGGACCTGGGCACCCTGCCGCCGCTGGACGAGCCGATCTCCTACGAGGACATGATCATGCTCGGCCCGGAGGTCGGCGAGGACGTGCCCGAGCTGGCGGAGGCCAGCGACGTGCCGGGCGACGGCGAGCCGCCCTCGCGCAGCTCGCGCCGCCGGCGCCGACGCGCGGCGGCCGACCCGGAGCCCACCGTCGCCGACCTCGAGCCCCTCGACCCGTCCGAGGTCGAGGAGCCGGTGATCGCGCAGGAGCCGGTGATCGCGGAGCCCGTCGCCGAGGACGACGAGGCCGGCCCGCGGCGGCGTCGCCGGCGCCGGGTGAGCCCTGCCGAGGACGAGGTGCCCGCCGAGACCGCGGTCGAGGAGGCGGTCGTCGCCGTGCCGGAGGCACAGGCCGCGGCCGAGGAGGCCCCCGCCGCCGTCCCCGGCAGGCGCCGCGTGCGGCGGCGGGCCACCTCGGCCTCGGAGCCCGAGGCGGCTGCGGCGGCCGAGGCCGTGCCCGAGGCCGCTCCGCCGGACGAGGTCGTCGCCGAGGCCGCTCCGCCGGACGAGGTCGTCGCCAAGCCGAAGCGGCGCACCCGCAAGGCCGCGCCGAAGGCCGAGGCCGAGGTCGTCGCCGAGGCCGCTCCGCCGGACGAGGTCGTCGCCGAGGCCGAGGTCGTCGCCGAGGCCGCTCCGCCGGCCGAGGTCGTCGCCAAGCCGAAGCGGCGCACCCGCCGGGCGGCTCCCAAGAAGGAGCCGGTGGGCGCGGGCTCGGAGCCGAGCTAGCAGAGTCCGGGGAGGCCCCGCGGGGCCTCCCTAGACCGTCGGGGAGTTGCCTCGGGGAGTGGTGATCCCATGGTATTCCGCGGGTGCCGTCGCCTCCCCGCGGAATGACTCTCGTCCTGCTGGGCGCCCTCCTGGCGTGCCTCGGCGGAGCGGCGGGGGCGCGGGGCGCCACCGGGTCCCAGATCCTGGCCGACCTGAACCAGATGCGCTCGGCCGGCGGCCTCCCGGGCGCGATCGCCGAGGACCCCGAGCGCTCCCGCGGTTGCGCGCTGCACACGCGCTACATGGCGCTGAACCGCACGGTCGTGCACACCGAGGACCCCCGGCTGCCCGGGTACACCGTGCTCGGCGAGCGGGCCGCGTCGCGCAGCGTGCTCACCGGCGGCGGCCCGTGGAGCGCGGGGGTCACGTTCCGCCAGGCGCCGATCCACCTGATGCAGATGCTCAACCCGCGCCTGTCGGTGTCGGGGGCGGACGACTACGGCGGCTACGTCTGCCTGTGGACGATGCCCGAGCCGGGCGAGGTGAACGTGCCGGTGGAGGACGTGGTGCGCACCTTCCCCGGACGCGGCGCCCAGGACGTGCCGACCCAGGAGACGGCCCGTGAAGAGCCGTTCGTCCCGGGCGACTTCGTCGGGCTGCCCCAGGGCACCACCACGGGGCCTCACCTCTACGTCCTCCCCGACGGCCCCTGGGCGGCCGGCACCGAGGCGCCGCAGGACGGGAGCCCCGCGAGCGTCGTCGAGCGCCCCATCGAGGTGGAGGACGCCGCGCTGCGCGGGCCGGGCGGGCCGGTGCCGCTGAGGGTGATCGACGCCCGCAGCGACCCGAGGCTGACGATGTACCTGCCGGCCGGCGCGATCCTGATCCCGGTCGCGCCGCTGCGGCCCGCGGTGCTCTACACGGCCGAGGTCCTGCTGCTGTCGCCGGAGACCGGCATCCGGCGCAACCACGCCTGGTCGTTCACCACGGGCGCGCGCGAGAACTCGGTGCGCGTGACGCTCGAGCGCCTGAGCCCGCACCGCGGACGCGAGCTGCCGCGGTTTCGCGCATCGGTTGCCACCCCCGCGGCCCACGGGCGCCTGGCCCTGCGCGGCCCCGGCGGCCGCTCGCTCCACCGGATGCTGCGCCGCGGCGGGGGGAAGCGGCTCGTGAGCAGGGCGGTGGAGCTGACGCCCGGCGGGTGGACCGTCTGCGCCCGCACCGGCGGACCCGGGACGGCCTACGTGGCGGTCGAGCGGTGCCTGCGCCGGCGCGTGATCGTCACACGACCTCCACCGGCTCCTCGGCGATCTGCTCTCCCTCGGGCGCGGAGCGGGTGATGCGGAACGCGCGGATCTCGGGCGCGTCGCGGTCGGCGATCGACACGATCAGGTAGAGCGTCTCCGCGAAGAAGGCCAGGTCCACGTCGGTGCGCGAGGGGTAGGCGACCGAGCGGGTGTGGGAGTGGTAGATCGCCACCAGGTCGTCGCCGGCCGCGTCGATCTCGTTCATGATCCGCAGCTGCTCCTGCGGGTCCATCACGTACATGAAGGGGCTCGCCTCGGTGTTGGCGGCGCGGTGGACGGCGGCGGCGGCGGAGCCCTGGCCCGAGATCATCCCGCAGCACTCGTTGGGCAGGTCGGCGATCGCATGCGCGACCAGCTCCTGCGCCAGGGGACGCGGCAACCGCAACTGCTACCAGAAGATCCCGTTGTCGAGGGTCTCCTCGACGTCGTCGACGTCGCTCGTCCAGATGCCGGCCGACAGGTACTTCCAGCCCCCGTCGCAGACGATGCCCACGATCGTGCCCCGGCTCATCCCCTCGGCCAGGCGCGCGCAGACGTGGATGACCGCGCCGGACGACACGCCGGCGAAGATGCCCTCCTCGTCGGCCAGGCGCCGCGTCATGACGATGGAGTCGCGGTTGGAGACCAGCAGCTTCCGGTCGAGCCGGGCCAGGTCGAGGATGGGCGGCACGAAGCCGTCGTCCAGGCTGCGCAGCCCGCTCACCGGATCGCCCTGCAGGGGCTCGCACGCGATGATCTTGATGTCGGCGCGGTGCTCCTTGAGGCGCCGGGACGACCCCATCAGCGTCCCGCCCGTGCCGAGCCCGGCCACGAACACGTCGATCTCCGGGCAGTCGCGCACGATCTCCGCGGCCGTGCCCTCGTAGTGGGCGCGCGGGTTGGCCGGGTTGCCGTACTGGAAGGGCATGAAGAGCCCGTTCTCCGCCGACAGGCGCGTGGCCACCTCGACCGCGCCGTTCGAGCCGTACTCGCCGTCGGTGGGAACGATCTCGGCCCCGTAGAGGGTGAGCAGCTGCCGGCGCTCGGCCGTGACGTTCTCGGGCATGACGGCCACCAGCTTGTAGCCGCGCACCCGGCAGATCATGGCCAGGGAGATGCCGGTGTTGCCCGAGGTGGGCTCCATGATCGTGTCGCCCGGCTTGATGGCCCCGCGGGCCTCGGCGTCCTCGATCAGCGAGAGGGCGGTGCGGTCCTTGATCGAGCCGGTCGGGTTGCTGCTCTCGAGCTTGGCCAGGACCCGGACGTCCGGGTTGGGCGAGATGCGCTTCAGCTCGACCAGCGGCGTGTTGCCGATGGTGGCGACCAGATCGGGCGACACCGCCGCCGGGGGCGGCGCGAGGCCGATGGTCATCCGCTGCCGCCGGCCATGGCCGGGAGGATCAGCAGCGTGTCGCCCTCGGACACCTCGGTGTCGAGCCACGCCATCAGCCGCACGTCCTCGTCGTTGAGGTAGACGTTGACGAACCTGTGCAGCTCCCCGTCGTCCGATTGGAGCCGCGCCCGCACCTCCGGATGCTTCTCGTAGAGCGCGTCGAGTACCTCGCTGACCGTGGAGCCCGAGACCTGGATCTCGCGCTCCCCCCCGGTGGCCTGGCGCAGCACCGGGGGAATGCGGATCAAGCTCACGCCCCCGCGGCAGCCACCGAGTGGCTGCCGACGCCGGCGCACCAGGCGTCGTAATCGCGGAACTCCAGATGCGCGTTGGGGCCGCAGGCCGGGCAGTCCGGGTCGCGGCGCACCTTGAGCTCCGTGAAGGTCATCGCGAGGGCGTCGTAGATCAGGAGCCGGCCGGCGAGGGTCTCGCCGATGCCGAGCATCACCTTGATCGCCTCGTTGGCCTGGATGCTGCCCATCACCCCGCAGAGGACGCCGAGCACTCCGGCCTCGCCGCAGGAGGGCGCGAGATCGGGCGGCGGCGGCTCCGGGAAGAGGCACCGGTAGCAGGGCCCCCGGTAGGGAAGGAACACCGACGCGTGGCCCTCGAAGCGCAGGATGCTCGCGTGGACGAGGGGCTTGCGGGCCATGAGCGACGCGTCGTTGAGCAGGTAGCGGGTGGGGAAGTTGTCCGCGCCGTCCACGATCACGTCGTAGTCCGCGATCAGGTCGAGCACGTTCTCCTTGTCCACCCGGAACGGGTGCACGTTGACCGCGACGTCGGGGTTGAGCGCCTCGATCGCGATCCGCGCCGACTCGCCCTTGAGCATGCCCAGGCGGCCGGTGGTGTGGATGATCTGCCGCTGGAGGTTGCTGGCGTCCACGACGTCGTCGTCCACCAGGCCGATCGTGCCCACCCCCGCGGCGGCCAGGTAGAGGGCCGCGGGCGACCCGAGGCCGCCGGCCCCGATGAGGAGGGCCCGGCTCCCCAGCAGGTCGAGCTGGCCCTGCTCGCCGATCTCGGGGATGAGCGTGTGGCGGCTGTAGCGCGAGCGCTGCTCGGGCGTGAGGGTGCGCGGGACGTCCCAGTCCTGGCCGCTCTGCTTCCAGCGCTGGAAGCCCCCGGCCAGGCTCGAGACGTTCTCGAAGCCCATCTCCTGGAGCGTCGTGCCGGCCAGCAGCGACCGGTTGCCCGCGGCGCAGCTCAGCACGATCTCCTGGCCGGGCGTCGCGACGCCGCCGATGCGGCTCTCGAGGTTGCCGCGCGGGATGTGCACCGACCCGGGGATGTGGCCCTCGTCCCACTCGGCCTGCTCGCGCACGTCGATGACCACCGGGGCGTCGCCGGCCTTGCGCCGGGCCGCCAGGTCGGCGACCTGAACCTCCGGCACTTGCTCGCGGGCCTTCGCGAGGAGATCCTGATAGCTGCGCGCCATGACATCTCCCTGGGGATCCTGTAACCGGCGATTCTACCGGGTGATTCTACCTTTTCCCGTCCCGAGGCGGTCCGCCCGGCCGCCCGGCGGTCCAAAGCTTCAGGAAGTGTAGTGAGGTCAGCGAGGACAATGCCCGCGTGACGACCATCCGCCCCCACCTCGCGAAGAGCGCCTTCGCCAACATCGACGGGCGCACCCGGTGCCCCACCGAGGACTGCTGGGGGGACCTGCTCCTCATCCCCACAGGAGCCGATGACGAGCAGGGGATTCCCTCGTTCCAGCCCTTCACCGCATGCCCCCTGTGCGGCCAGGCCTTCGACCTCGAGCAGGACATGAGCGACCGCGACCTCTTCCTGCGCATCGCGTGGCTGCGGGCGAACCCGCACGAGGGTGAGGAGGAGCCCTGAGCGCCCAGCCGTCGCTCCCCCGCACGATCGGCCGCTTCGTCGTGGGCGTGGTCGTCGCCGCGGCCGTCGCGACCACGATCTTCGTGATCATGGTCCAGGGGTCGCTCCACAAGGGCTACACGGACCTCGACTTCAACCACGTGGCCGGCGTGATCGTGA
>JAXIPH010000057.1:0-3949 GCA_045403035.1 Thermoleophilia bacterium
CGAGCGGCGGGTCCCCTGGGGCGTGAGCGAGAGCGCCTACAACGTGCGCGACCGGCACCACACCTATCAGTATCGCGCGTTCGGGGTGCCCGACCTCGCCCTCAAGCGCGGGCTGGGCCGGGAGCTGGTGGTGGCGCCGTACGCCTCCGCGCTCGCCGCCATGGTGAGCCCCGAGCCCGCGCTGGCGAACCTCGGCCAGCTGGAGCGTCTCGGCCTGCTGGGGCCCTACGGCTTCCGCGACGCCATCGACTACACCCGGCCCGAGCCCGACCGCTCCTTCGCCGTGGTCCGCGCCTACATGGCGCATCACCTCGGCATGACGCTGGTCTCCCTGACCAACATCCTGGACTCGGGAGTCTGGCAGCGCCGCTTCCACGCCGATCCCGTGGTCCGCTCGGCCGAGCTGCTGCTGCACGAGCGGATCCCGCGCCGGCTGGTGCTGCGGGAGCCGCAGCGGGCGCGGCCCGACGAGGCGATGCCGGAAGCGGACCTGGAGCAGCCGGCGGTGCGCCGGCTCGACACGCCGGATACACCCCAGCCTCACGTCGCGCTCCTCGGCGAGCCGCCCTATACCATCATGGTGAGCCATTGCGGCGGCGGGTACAGCCGCTACGAGGGACTGGCGGTGACCCGCTGGCGGGCCGACGGGTGCCGGGACGCCACCGGGCAGTTCCAGTACGTGAAGGACCTGTCCACCGGCCGGGTCTGGTCCGCGGCCCACCAGCCGGTCTGCGCGCCTCCGGACTGGTACCACGCCGACCTCGCGACCGACCGGGTCACCTTCCGCCGCGCCGACGGCGCGGTCGAGACGAGCACCGAGATCGCCGTCGTGCCGGAGGATTCGGCCGAAGTGCGCCGGGTCACGGTGACCAACAACAGCGACCGGGCGCGCGATATCGAGCTCACCAGCTACGGCGAGATCGTACTCGCCCCGCCGGAGACCGACCGCGCGCACCCCGCGTTCGCCAATCTGTTCGTCGAGACCGAGTGGCACGACTGGGCCACCGCGATCACCGCCACCCGGCGTCCCCGCTCCGCGACCGAGCGGCCGCTGTGGTGCGTCCATGTGGTGGCCACAGGCAAGGAGCGCGTCGGGGAGGTGACCTGCGAGACCGACCGGGCCCGTTTCATCGGCCGGGGCCGGTCCACCCGCGACCCCGTCGCGATGGAGACCGATGGAGCGCTGTCCGGAGCGACCGGGGCGGTGCTCGACCCGATCTTCGCGCTGCGGGCGCGGGTGACCCTCGGGCCCGGGCAGTCCGCATCGGTCGCGTTCACCACCCTCGTCGCCACCAGCCGCGAGCAGGCGTTCGAGCTGGCCGACCGCTACCGCGACCCGCACGCGGCGCAGCGGGCGCTCGATCTGGCGTGGACCACGAGCCAGATCGAGCTCCGGGCGCTGAATCTCAGCCCCGTCGACTCCGCCGGGGCCCAGGAGCTGGGCGGGCACCTGTTCTACGGGAACCCGGCGCTGCGGGCGCCCCAGGCGGAGCTGCGGCGGAACCGCGGCTCCCAGCCGCTCCTCTGGGGCAACGGCGTCTCCGGCGACTGGCCGATCCTGCTGGCGACGATCGAGTCCGAGGATGGGTTGCCGACGCTCCGCCAGCTCCTCGCGGCGCACCGCTATTGGCGGCGGCACGGCATGACGGTGGACCTGGTCGTGATCAATGCCCATCCGCCCGACTACCAGCAGGACCTCGCCGACCGGATCACGGAGGCGGTGTTCACGGTGGGCGACTCGACCTCCTTCGACCGGCCCGGCGGCGTCTTCCTCCGCCGCCGCGACCTGCTGAGTCCCGACGAGCTCCTCATGCTGCGGGCCACCGCCCGGGCACACATTCCGTGCGACGGCCGCTCGCTCGGGCGCATCCTCGCCACCGCGATGCCGGAGGAGTCGCCGGACGACGACGCGGACCTGCTCGACGCCGAGACCCGCGCCCCGGAGCGAAGCGATTCGCGCATGGTCCGGGTGGTCAGGCAGATCGGCGCACGCCTTCCGGAGCTGCTGGCGCCGCTCGCGGGGACGCTCTCGGGCATCGGCCGACGCCCGGGGCCCGGCGCCGCGCCGCCCACTCCCGAGAACGGATTCGGCGGACTGACCGCGGACGGGCAGTACGAGATCGGCGTGAGCGGAGACCGGCTGCCTCCGGCGCCGTGGTCGAACGTCATCGCCAATCCTCACGGCGGCTTCCTGGTCACCGAGCGCGGCGGCGGGTTCACCTGGGCGGCGAACAGCTACTTCTACCGCCTTACGCCCTGGCACAACGACCCGGTGAGCGACGCGGTCAGCGAGGCCGTCTTCCTCCAGGACGGTGAGACGGGGGAACTGTGGTGCGCCACGCCGGGGCCGGTCCGGGTGGATACTCGGTACACCGTCCGGCACGGCCAGGGCGCCTCCTTCTTCGAGCACCAGCGCGGGGGCATCGCCGCCCACCTCACGGTCGGCATGGCCGACGAGGCGCCGGTCAAGCTGTCGCTGCTGCGGCTTAGCAACACCGACTCCCGTCCCCGCCGGTTGATCGTGACGACGTACGTGGAGTGGACTCTGGGTGTCCTTCGCGAGCACACCCAGCACCAGGTGCGCACCGCGTTCGACGGCGAGCACGGGGCGATCATCGCGTGCAACACTTACGACCCGCAGTTCGCGTCCTGGATCGCCTTCCACGCCATGAGCGAGCCGGTCACCGCCCACACCGGCAGCCGGCACGAGTTCCTGGGCAGGAACGGCACGCCAGCGGCGCCGGCCGCGCTCCGCCCCGGCGGGCGGCTGAGCGGCGTCACCGGGGCGGCGATCGATCCCTGCGCCGCGCTGCAGTGCACGATCGAGCTGGAGCCGGGCGAGACCCGCGAGGTGGCGATCCTGCTCGGCGCGAGCGAGGACGAAGTGGCTGCCCGCCAGGCGCTGGCCAAATACCGCGACGTCGTCCAGGCCCGCGCCGCCGTGGACCGCGCCTTCGCCGGCTGGGCCGAGCGCCTCGGTGTCATCACGGTGCGCACCCCCGAGCCCGCCTTCGACGCGATGCTCAACCGGTGGACCCTCTACCAGGCGCTCGCCTGTCGCGTCTGGGGCCGCTCGGCGCTCTACCAGAGCAGCGGCGCGTACGGATTCCGCGACCAGCTGCAGGACGTGATGGCGCTGGTCTACGCCGAGCCGGCGCTGGCGCGCGAGCACATTCTCCGTGCGGCTGCCCGCCAGTTCCTCGAGGGCGACGTGCAGCACTGGTGGCATCCGCAGAGCGGGCGCGGTGTGCGGACCAGGTTCTCCGACGATCTGGCGTGGCTGCCGTTTGTGGTGGACCACTACGTCCGGACCACCGGCGACGCCTCCCTGCTCGAGGAGTACGTGCCGTTCCTCACGATGCCCGAGCTGGGGCCCGAAGAGCACGAGGTCTACGATCTGCCGCGGGTGACCGACGAGCACGGGAGCGTGTACGAGCACTGCCTCCGCGCGCTCCGCCGGGCGTGCACCGCCGGCGCCCACGGCCTCCCGCTCATCGGCATCGGTGACTGGAACGACGGCATGAACCGTGTCGGGGTGGAAGGCCGGGGCGAGAGCGTGTGGCTCGCGTGGTTTCTGGTGACCACGCTGCGGGCGTTCGCCCGCCGCGCGGAGGCCCGGGGCGACAAGGCGGTGGCGCACGACTTCCGGCGCCAGGCCGACGGCTACGCGGCCGCCGTCGAGGCGCACGGGTGGGATGGCGCGTGGTATCGCCGGGCGTACTTCGACGACGGCACACCCCTCGGGTCCCGCGAAAACGACGAGTGCCGCATCGACTCCATCGCCCAAAGCTGGAGCGTCATCTCGGGGGCGGGCGAGCCGGAACGGCAGGCGCGGGCAATGGCCTCACTCGAGGAGCATCTGGTACGGGAGGACGCGCGCCTGGTGATGCTGCTCACCCCGCCGTTCGACGAAACGCCCAGGGATCCGGGCTACATCAAGGGATATCTG
>JAXIPH010000320.1:0-5381 GCA_045403035.1 Thermoleophilia bacterium
GGCGGCTGCTCTCCACCGCCTACGGACGCCTGATCGACACCGGCTTGTTCACGCTCGACGCCATCATGGCGGTCGCGCTTCGGATCCAGAAGGGCTGGGGCCTGGTCGAGGTCATGGGCGGCTGGGTCCTGCCGGTCTTGCGGGCGCTCGCGGCGGTGGCGTCCGATCCGTGGATCGCGGGCGCGCTATGGGGCGCCGTCGCATGCTCTGCCGCACTGCTCTGGTGGATCAGGCCGCGGCCGATCCGAATCGTGGGGGGGAACCGTCATGTCGGCATCCTGGCTCTCTGAGCCGCTCCATTGGCAGCGGGTGACGCCGGCCATGCTGGTGTTCCTCGCCCTCGGCCTGGTCGGTCCCGGCTCGGCCGCCCGGGCCCAGTCGGCCTCGGCGGTGGACAGCGGGAGCCGGGTCTCCCGCATCCGGGTCAGCGATCGTGGCATCGTCGTGAACGGCGAGCTGGTCCGCGACACGGTGCGGGACGGCTCGGGCGACTGGAGCGACCGGCGCGAGCGGCGCTCACGGCTGCGCGAGCGCATCCGCGCGCGGGTCCGGGGCGACGCCGACGGAATCGACCTCCACGACAGCGGCACCGGCATCGTGCGCATCTGGTCGGATGCGTACGTGCCGGCCGGCCAGGTGGTGGAGGGTGAGGTGGTCGCGGTGTTCGGCTCGGTGACGGTCGAGGGCACGGTCACCGGCGAGGTCGTCGCGGTGCTGGGATCCGTCCATCTGAAGCCCGGCGCCCGCGTGGATGGCGACGTGGTCAGCATCGGGGGGTCCATCGAGCAGGGTCCGGGCGTGACCGTCAAGGGCGAGAGCGTCCAGCTCGGGTTTACGCCGTTCACCTTCGGGCTCCCGGCGCGGTCCGTAATCCTGTTCGCCATCACGACCGGCTGGCTGGTCTCGATGTTCACCGGCTGGATCTTCGCGCTGTTGTTCCCGTCCGGTATGCTTCGCGTGGCCACGTTGGTGGAGCGCAGGCCCGCCGCGTCGTTCTTCCTCGGCGTGCTCTCGCTGCCGGGTTTCTTCGTGGCGCTGATCCTGCTCTGCATCACCGTGATCGGCATCCCGCTCGCCGTGCTCCTGCCCATGCTCTACATGCTGGTCGGCTACGCCGGGCAGCTCGCCGCCACCGCCGTGCTCGGCGCGCGAATCATCCGGCGGTCGATGGCCGACGGAGTCATGGCCCCGCTGTTGGTCGGCACGGTGTTCGTGGCCGCCCTGCTCGGAGTCGGCGCGGTGATGCTGATCGGGGGCGGCGGCGCCCAGCCGGTCGCCTTCTTCCTGCTCCTCTCCGGCGCCCTGCTGTTGCTCGGCCTGGGAGCCCTCGGCACGGGCGCATTCATGCTGTCGCGCTTCGGCACCCGCCCGCGTGACGTGCTCTGGCGGGGCCACGCGCCCCGATCCGCGGACGCGAGCCCGATCGCGGGGCCCGTCACTCCGCCCGCGACCGGCTAGGCTCGCAGCGACATCGCCGGTGCCGGACGAGTCACCGCGCCGAGAACAGGTCTCTGAGCCCGAACACCGCCGAGATCGCCCTCGCCTTCTGATCGCCGAATCCCGCGACGTTGCGCACCGCCTCGAAGAGGGTCCGTGGGATCTCGGCCACCACCCCGAACCCGCTCCGGCGCCCGCTGTCCTCGCCGCCCGAGAGCCAGCCCTCGACTTCCTCGAGGTCCTCGACCGTGAGCGGCCGCAGCGTGCCGGTCATCACGACGTAGTAGCGTGAGCGCGTCGTCAGGTCGCCGACGCGCCCGACAGCCATCACCCACGGGCGCTGGAGCACGGTCGCCACCGAATCCACCGAGCCGACCACGATCGGATCGGCGCCGATGCGCTCGAGCAGGTACGAGTCGCTCCAGACGTCATAGCGGATGCGCACCGAGGCGTCGACACTGCTTTCGAGCCTGTCGAACCAGCCACGCCGGTGACGCCACAGCTCGGCATGGAGCACCAGCGTGGCCGGCATCCCGCGCGCGAGGCTCTCGGCCACGCGCGAGTCGAGCACGCGGCTCGGGCGCGCCTCCACGACCACGCGTCCGTCGCGCTCGCGCGGCGGGGCCAGCGTCAGCTCCAGGGCCAGCACGGGCGCCACGTCCACGGTCATGCCCAGCGCCACCGCGCAAGCCAGCCACGCCGCGACGCGCACGGGTCGGGGCGCGGGGGCGGGGAGCGTGGACGGCACCGGTCGCTCAGAACGGGCGTTGCAGTCTCACGCTGGCGACGAAGTCAGAACCGGAGTGCCGAAGGTCCTTGGCGAGGTAGATGCGCAGCTTGTCCTCGGCCGCGGCCAGGCCGACCCCGCCGTCCAACTCGATCTCCTGCCCGGTGACCGACCAGCGGCGCCGGGGATCCGACCAGGCCTTGCCGGCGTCGACGAACGCAATGGCATGCAGCCCGCCCTCGAAGGCCCCGGTTCGCAGCTTCCAGATGCCGATGATGTACTCGGCCTGCAGCAGCAGCGCCTGGTCACCGCGGTACTGCGCGAACGCGTGCGCGCGCAGCCCATCCACGCCGCCGAGCGGGAACGCCTTCTGCGCCGGCAGCGCGCCGCCTGGCGTGTGCCCGGCGACCGCCCGCAGCATCAGCGTCGTGGCGGGAGAGAGGCGCAACACGCCCCGGACGTCGGCCAGCAGGCGGGTGTAGGTGAAATCGCCTCCAAGCCCGCGCCCCGCCCACTCGGCTTCGATCCAGTGGTAGATCCCGGCGTTGCTATGGCGCGTGGTGTGGGCGATGCGCTCGAGCCGGAAGGCCAGCGTGTGGGTCTCGCCGTCGTCGATCGGCGGGTTGAGCCGCAGGGTGCGGCCCCGATGGAACCACGAGGTCGCCCCGCGGTCGGCGAGCGTGCGGTATTCGTCGCGCCGGAGATGAACGCTCACGTTCGAGAAGTCCGGGACCCTCCACGCCACGTAGCCCCCGATCCCCTCGCGCTCCCAGTAGTCGCGGTAGTCCTGGCGCGCGAACAGCAGGGCGACGGTGTTCTCGGCGTCGGGCACCTGATGCAGCTCGTGATGGTCGGTGCGCCGCACCAGCGAGGCGCCGACCACGATGCGTCCGGGCCGGATCACGGGTTGCTCGAGCTGGAACCCGTAGAGCGGGCGGTCGCGGCCGAACGCGTACTCGAACCGCGCGCCCAGCCGCGGGGCCATCGGCTCGTGCACCTGGAGCTGGTAGCCGAGGCCGAGCTTCAGGCGGTCCACGCGGTTGTAGCCGCCAAACACGGTGAGGTTCCTAAAGCGGGCGCCGGGGCGGGCCCGCCACTTGTCGCGGTCGGTCAGGAGACCGTCGCCGATCGGAGCCTGCATCCATTCGTGTCCTTCATCCACGGGCTCGGGTTCCGGCTCCCCCAGGTTGTCGAAGCTGTCGTAAGGCCGGGTGAGGAAGTCGAGGGTGTCGGGGACCTCCTCCGCGGCGTACCAGGCGCGCGGTTCCGCCGCCGAGGCGGCCGGCCAGGCCGCCGCCGGGGCCACGATCGCGACGACGAGGAGGAGCAGGGTGGCGAAGCGGCTCATGAGATCTCCTTGGGATTCGCCCGAATGGGGGCTGGGGGGAGGCGCCAGACCCTGGTGGGCAAGGCGCGTTCCACCGCTTCCATCGCCGAGACGATTCCCGGATCGCGGGTTACGGCTGCCCTGCGGCCGTCCGCGAGCGTTATCGTGGACCGGGCGCCACGCCCTGTGGCGAGGGCACCCCGGCCCTCACCGGCGCGCGATCCCGTACTTGCGCATCTTGCGGTGCAGGTTGGTACGGTCGATGCCGAGCCCCGCCGCTGCCTGAGTCACGTTCCAGTTTGCCTGCTCCAGCGCCTTGCGGATGGCCTCCGCCTCCCTTCGCTCGATCTCGCCCCGGAGCCCGGCGCTCCCCTCGCCGGCCGGTCCGGCTTCCAGCCAGGACGCCAGGTCCTCGCCGGTGACATTGACCCCCTCGACCAGGATCGCGGCCCGCTCCATGAGGTTCCTCAGCTCACGTACGTTTCCGGGCCAGAGGTATTCCTCGAGCAGCGTCAGCGCCTCGGGCGACAGGCGCTTGGCGGCCTTCCCCTCGGCCGCGCAAGCCCGGGCGAGGAAGTGGTTCGCCAGCGCCGGGATATCGGCGCGGCGCTCGCGCAGCGGCGGCACGTTGAGCGGCACGCCGTTCAGGCGATAGAACAGATCCTTGCGGAACTCGCCGGTTTCCATCGCCTCGGCCAGATCCTTGTTGGTCGCCGAGACGATGCGGACGTCCACCTTGATGGTGTCGGTGGCCCCGATCCGGTCCACCTCGCCGGTTTCCAGCGCGCGCAGCAGCTTGGCCTGCGATTCGGACGAGAGATCCCCGATCTCGTCCAGGAACAGCGTTCCCTGGTCCGCCCGCTCCAGCCGGCCGACCTTGCGGTGGAGGGCCCCGGTGAAGGCGCCCTTCTCGTGGCCGAACAGCTCGCTCTCGACCAGGTCGCGCGGGATCGCCGCGCAGTTGAGCTTGACGAATGCCTGGTCGGCCCGCTTCGAGAGCCGATGGATGGCCTCGGCGACCAGGTCCTTGCCGGCCCCGTTCTCGCCGGTGATGAGCACCTTGGCCTGCGAGGGCGCGACCCGCCGGATGTCGGCGAGCAGCGTGGCGATCGCGGGGCTGGTGCCGATGAGGCCCAGGTCGGCGTCGGGAGCGCCCGTGGAGCTGGGGGGGCTCGCGCGGCGCAGCTCGGTGAGCTGGGCGGCCTGCGCCAGGACCCGCAGCAAGTGCTCGGGGTCCACCGGTTTCTCGATGAAGTCGAAGGCCCCGCGCTTCAGGGCCTGCACGGCGGTGGCGATGGTGCCCTCGCCCGAGACCATGATCACCCCCGTCTGGGGCGCCAGCTCGCGGATCGAAACCAGGGCGTCGAGCCCACTCATGCCCGGCATGTTGACGTCCAGCAGCACGGCGTCGAATGCGCGATTCTCCAGCGCCGCCAGCGCCTGGGCACCATCGGGCGCCTCATCCACGCGGTGGCCCTCGTCCTCCAGGACCCCACGCAGGGCGCGGCGGATGTGGGGATCGTCGTCGACCAGCAGGACCTCCAGCTTGCTGCGTGATTTCATCCGATCGGCTCCCGGACGTCGGCCGTCACGATGAGGGGCAGCCGAAGCGACGCGCGCGCGCCGCCCCCCTCTCGGTCGTCGAGCGTGATGGTGCCGCCATGCTGGACGGCGATGTCGCGCACGAGCGAGAGGCCGAGGCCACTGCCGCGCGCCTTGGTGCTCACGTAGGGCTCGAACAGCCGCGCCCGCACCTGGGGCGCGAGCCCCGGGCCGCGATCGAGCAGCTCGATCAGCGCGTCTTCGCCCTCGCGCGCGCAACGCACGTCCACCGTGCCGCCCTCGGGGCTCGCTTCGCACGCATTGAGCAGGAGATTGTGCACGGCTCGC
>JAXIPH010000232.1:0-3812 GCA_045403035.1 Thermoleophilia bacterium
GGCGGACTCCCGGCGGGCCACGCCCGGGACGGCCTCCCACGCCGCGATCCCGGAGCGCTGCCCCTGATGGCGGACGGCACCGATCGCCGGGGCGTGAGCCTCTCCAGCACGCCGTGGTCCCCGCCGGGCATCGCCGCGACCGCGAGGACCTCGGGCAGGGATCCCGTCGCCACCGCCTCGGGGGCGGCGCGCGGGCGCGGGGAGCCGAGGCCCCCCCGGAAGCTGAAGCGGCAGTTCGGCTGCGAGCGGCGGACCGGGGCGCTCCCCGTGGTGGACCGGTACCCCGGTCGCGGGGAGCTGACGTGGGGGCGCGCCCTGCTGCTCTTCACCCTGGCCGGCTTCGTCGTCTACCTGGTCCAGTGGGTGCGGGGCTACGCGGACCAGAACGGGCCGGTCGGGATCGCCGAGGCGTGGGTCTTCCTGCTCCTGATCGCCACGCTCACCGCGTCGGCCAGCGGCTATCTCATCGCCCGGCTGGGCTACATCTCCCGGATCAGGGGGCATCGCAGGACCCCGCGAAAGCTGATCGACGACGCCTTCGACCGGTACAACCCGACGCTCACGGTCATCGTGCCCTCGCTTCGCGAGGAGCCAAGGGTGGTGCGCCAGACGCTCCTCTCCGCCGCGCTTCAGGAGTACCCCGGCATCCGGGTCACGCTCCTGATCGACGACCCGCCGAATCCGACGACGACGGCGCAGACCAGGCTCCTCGACTCCGCGCGGGCGCTCCCGGGCGAGATCGACGCGCTCCTGCGCGTACCCCGGGCGCGCTTCGAGGCCGCGCTCAACGCCTTCGAGTCGACCGTCGCGTCGAGGGTCACGATCCCCCCCGCGGAGCTCGTGCGACTCGCCCAGACGTACGACGAGGCCGTCGCGTGGCTCCGCGAGACCGCCGACGGCGAGGAGGTCGTCGACCACACGGACGCGTTCCTGGTGGACGAGGTCCTCGGGCGGCTCGCCGACGACCTCGCGGCCGACGCCCAGGCCCTGCGAGGGGCCGCCGCGGACGGGGCCGAGCTCAGCGTCACGCGCGTGCGCCAGCTCTACCGCCGGCTCGCCTGGATCTTCCGGGCGGAGGTCACCTCGTTCGAGCGCAAGACCTTCGCGTCGCTCTCCCACGCATCGAACAAGGCGACGAACCTCAACAGCTACATCGGGCTGATGGGCGCCCGCTATCGCATCTGCGACACGGCCGGCGGCAGGGTCCTCCTTCCGGTGAGCGGCGGAGAATCCGACCTCGACGTCCCCGACCCCGAGTACGTGCTCACGCTCGACGCCGACAGCATGCTGCTGCCGGAGTACTGCCTGCGTCTCGTCTCCTTCATGCAGCAACCCGAGAACGCCAGGATCGCCGTCGTGCAGACGCCGTACTCGGCGTACCGCGGCGCCCCGACCCGGCTCGAGCGCATCGCCGGCGGTACCACCGACGTCCAGCACATCGTCCACCAGGGGATGACCCGCTTCGGTGCGACCTCCTGGGTGGGGGCGAGCGCGGTGCTTCGGAAGGCCGCACTGGACGACATCATGGTGGAAGAGGCGCACGAGGGCTTCACCGTCCGGCGGTACATCCAGAACCGCACGCTGACCGAGGACAGCGAGTCGACGCTCGACCTGCGCCTCCGCGGCTGGCAGCTCTACAACTACCCCGAGCGGCTCAGCTACAGCGCCACGCCGCCCGACTTCGGCGCGCTGTGCGTCCAGCGCGAGCGGTGGGCGAACGGCGGCCTCATCATCATGCCGAAGGTCTTCGGGATGATGCGGGCCCGCAAGCGGATCGGCGCGACGCTCCTCGAGGGGTTCCTCAGGCTGTCCTACCTCATGGGGGTCCTGTGGGCGGGTATCGGCCTGGTGATCCTGCTCTTCTACCCGTTCGACGATTCGCTGGTCTCGGGTTGGGCGCTCATGGCCGCCCTCCCCTTCTTCGCCGCGCTCGCCACCGATCTGCGCCGGAACGGCTATCGGCGGCGCGATGTGCTTGGCGTCTACGGGCTCAACCTGATGCTGCTCCCGATCAACACGGTCGGCGCGCTGAAGTCGATCGCCCAGGCGATCGGCGGGCAGAAGGTGGACTTCGCCCGCACCCCGAAGGTGCGCACGCGGACGGTTGCCCCCTTCTTCTACGTCGTGATTCCCTACGTGATCATCGTCTGGGCGTTTCTGACTCTCGCGGACGACATCGACAAGGGCAACTGGTGGCACGCCACCTTCGCCGCGCTGAACGGCGTGCTGGCCCTGTACGCGGTGATCGCCTACTACGGGCTCTGGCACTCGCTGTGCGACCTGGTCATCGACCTGCACGCCCGGATGTACACGGCGCGGCGTCCGGCTCCGCCCGCGCCGGAGGCGCCCGATTGGGTCACGGTGCTCTACCACGGCTCGCACGGGACGGCGCTGCCGGGCGAGGGGGCGGCGATGGCCGCGGCGCTCGCCGCCATCGACCAGGAGCCGGCGGGGCGGGGCGAGATCACCTTCCGGACCGACGCACCCCTCGACGATATTCCGCGCGGCATCCGCAACGGCAACGGCAACGGCGCGCGGGCCCAGGGCCGCAAGCCGCGCCAGGACGCGGGGGAGTTGGAGCGCGCTCTCGCTGACGCCATCGCCAAGGAGGTCGGCCGGCTGCGACCCGGCTCGAGCCTCGCGATCACACGGCAGGGCGACGACTACCGGATCGAGATCGACCCGAGCTCCGACTCCGTCGTTCGCGCGTGAGATCCTCGTCGGGCCGCCGGCTCTCGCCGCTTCGCGTCCTGGTCGTCCTGGTGATCGTCGGGGGCCTCGTCGCACTCGGCTTCCTGGGCTGGCAGCGGGCGGACCGCGCCGTCGATCGCATCACCGCCGGACCGTCCGGCACCTGGTTCGCGCCGTACACGGACGTGACGCTCCAGCCGTCGCACGCGTTCGAGGACCCCGAGACGAGCCCGGCGCCGATCGCGGTGCTCGGCTTCGTGGTCCCCGACCGCCGCAGGGCGTGCACGCCGACGTGGGGCACGCAATACGACCTCGACGGGGCCGCCAGCGAGCTCGACCTCGATCGACGCATCGCGCGGGTCCGGGAGCGCGGGGGTGACGTCATCATCTCGTTCGGCGGTGTCGTCAACTCCGAGCTCGCTGTCGCGTGCAGGAACCAGTCCTCCCTCACGGGCGCGTACCGCTCGGTCGTGGAGCGGTACGACGCGAGCATGATCGATCTCGACATCGAGGGGGCCGCGCTCGACGACGCCGCAGCGAACATGCGGCGGGCCACCGCGATCCGAGCCCTCCAGGACTTGGCGCCGTCCGATCGACCGCTCCAGGTGTGGCTCACGCTGCCGGTCACTCCGGACGGGCTGCTCTCGAGCGGGGTCGGCCGCGTCGACGAGATGCTTCGGGCGGGGGTGGATCTCGCCGGCGTCAACCTCATGACGATGGACTTCGGCGCGAGCAAGCCGAACGACATGAGCATGGGCGAGGTGGCGAGGAGCGCGGTGCGCGCCACTCACGCGCAATTGGCCGCAGCCTATCGGCGGGCCGGCCTTCAGATGAGCGCCGAGCAGCTCTGGGGGCGGCTCGGCGCCACGCCGATGATCGGTCGCAACGACGTCCAGGGCGAGGTCTTCTCGCTCGAGGACGCCGCCTCCATGGCCGACTTCGCCGACGAGGTCGGTCTCGGTCGGGTCTCCGTCTGGTCGGCCAACCGCGACGAGCAGTGCGGTGCGCAGGATGACGGCGACCGGCGGGTGCTGCCGACGTGCAGTGGGGTGGAGCAGGAGCCGCTCGAGTTCACGCGCACGCTGCTCGGACCGCTCGATGGGTCCCCCCCGGTCCGCACC
>JAXIPH010000168.1:0-4771 GCA_045403035.1 Thermoleophilia bacterium
CGGCGGGCCGCGTCGACCGCCGCGGCGAGGCGGTTGGGCTGGAGGTCGGTGGCGAGCATCGACTTCGACTCGTCGAGCGTGATCATCACCGTGCTGCGCCGCTGCTGCTCGGTCGCGTCCACCGACGGGCGGGCCATCGCCACCACGGCCGCGCCCGCGGCCAGCAGGGCCATGGCGGCGGCGGTAGCGCGCAGGGTGCGGGTGCGCCGGGAGGGCAGAACGCTCATCACACGCGCGTCGGACCACTCGGCGGCCGCCCGGCGCGAGGAGCGCCGCCAGGCGAGGAGCCCCCAAACGAGGGCCGGCAGCACCAGGAGGGCCCAGAGCCACATCGGCGATTGAAAGGTCACGAGAGCCGCGGTCCCATCCGCCACGCCGCGACGCCGGCCAGCACCAAGAGGGCGGCCGCGATGCCCGCCGGCCAGGCGGTCACCTCGGAGCGCACGCGCTCGGTGCCGATGAAGGAGCCCAGGCGCTCGTACACCTGGCGCACCGACTCGGAGTCCTCGCTGGTGTAGGCGGAGCCCCCGGTGAGGTCGGCGATCGCCTCGAGCTCCTCCGGGTTGGGGGGCACGGGCTGCCCGTAGGGGAGGATCCCGGCCGCGGTGCCGAGGGCGACCGTGTAGATCGGCACCCCCGCCTGCTTGGCCTCGTCGGCGGCGAGGCGCGGGGGGATGCCGACGGTGGTCGCGCCGTCGGAGAGCACCACGATGCGTGCCGACTCGAGCGGCTGCCCGTCGTCCCCGACGTTCTGCGCCGCACGGATCGCGTCCAGCGATGTCATGACCGCCTCGCCGACGGCGGTCGCGCCGTCGGGGGTCAGGCCGTCGATGGCGCGGCGCAGGACCGCGCGGTCGGTGGTGGGGGCCACGAGCAGGTTGGCCTGCCCCGAGAAGCTCACCAGCCCCACCTGGAACTGGCGCGGCACCTCGTCGGCGAAGGTCAGGGCGGCCTCCTGAGCGGCCCGCAGCCGGTACGGGGCCACGTCGTCGGCGGCCATCGAGCCCGAGACGTCCACCGCCAGCACGATCGTGGCGCGCTCCCGCGGAACCTCGCGCGGAATCTCGGGGCGGGAGAGCGAGAAGGCCAGCCCCGCGAGGGCCAGCAGGGCCAGCGCGAGCGGCAGGTGGCGGCGCGCGCGCGGCCCGGGCGAGGCGGCCTCGATGACGTCGAGGTCGGGGTGGGGGATCCCGGCGGCCGGCCGGCGCCGGCGCCACCACAACACGGCGGCGAGGGCCAGCGGCACCGCCAGCAGGCCGAGCAGGAAGAGCGGCTGCTGGAACGTCACGCGGAGGCGATCCGGCGGCGGCGGACGGGACGGTCGAGGGTGCGCGCCAGGGGCAGCACCCAGTCCTCGCCGGTGCTCACGATCGCGTGGCGGGCCCCGGCGCGCGCCAGGAGGGCCGCGCGGGTGCGGTCGGTGGACTCCACCGCCGCGGCGAAGCGCTCGCGAAAGCGCGGGTCGGCCGTGTCGACGAGCCGGCGGCGGCCGGTCTCCAGGTCGCGAAGCTCCACCGGCCCCACGCGCGGCAGGTCGCGCTCGCGCCGGTCGCGCACCTCGATGGCGATGATCTCGTGGGTCCGGCCGAGCCCGCCGATCGCGCGCTCGAGGCCGGGTTGGAGGGGGAAGTCCGAGATGATCACGACCGCGCCCCGGTGGCGCGCGATGCGCCCCAGCGACGAGATGGCCCGCGTGAGGTCCGTGCGCGCTCCGGCGGCGTCCGCGTCCCCGGCGGGCAGCCGCTCGACGGCCGCGAGCGCCGCCACCAAGCCCCGCCGGTCGGCGCGCGGCGATCGCACCAGGTCGAGGTCGCCGCCTCGGGTGGCGATCACCCCCAGCCGGTCACCCCGGCGGCGCATCACCACGCCCACCCCCCCGAGCACCTCGCGGGCGAGCTCGAGCTTGGTGCGCACCTCGCTGCCGTAGGCCATCGAGGGCGAGCAGTCCACGAGCGCCCAGGCGGTCAGCACCGGGTCGATCTCGGGCACGCGCACCATCGGCTCGCCCACGCGGGCGCTCAGCGGCCAGTCGACCCAGCGCACGTCGTCGCCGTCCTCGTAGGAGCGGGTGAGGCTGGGCTCGCCCCCGGGCCCCGGGCGGCGGCCGCGCCGCTCGCCCTGCAGCAGGCCGTCGAGCCGCCGGGCGATGCGCAGCTCGACCCGCCGCAGCGCCGCCTCGGGCGAGGGGCGGCGGCTAGGCGACGGAGCGGCCACTGCCGAGGTCCACCGCCGGCTTGGGGATGGCGTCGACGATCGCGTCGAGCACCTGATCCGGCTTCACGTCGGCTGCGAGGGCCTCGTACGAGAGCACGACCCGGTGGCGGAGCACGTCGTGGGCCAGGCTGTGGACGTCCTCGGGCATGGCGTAGGTGCGCCCTCGGATCACGGCCAGGGCGCGGGCGCCCCGCACCAGGGCGAGCGACGCGCGAGGGGAGCCGCCGAGGTCCAGGTAGGGCTCCAGGTCGGACAGGCCCTCGGAGGCCGGGTCGCGGGTGGCGTTCACCAGCCGCACCGCGTAGGCCCGCACGCGGTGGTCGACGAAGACGGCATCGGCGGTCTGCTGGAGCTCGGTGATCTGCTCGGCGTCGAGCAGCCGCCGGGGCTGGGGCGGATCGGAGGCCATGCGCCGCACGATCTCCTCCTCGTCGGCGACGCTCGGGTACCCCACCACCAGCTTCATCGCGAAGCGGTCGACCTGGGCCTCGGGCAGCGGGTACACGCCCTCGCTCTCGATCGGGTTCTGGGTGGCGAGCACGAAGAAGGGCCGCGGCGTGGGGTGGGTCTCGCCGGCGATGCTGGCGTGGCCCTCGGCCATGACCTCGAGGAGCGCGGACTGCACCTTCGCGGGGGCGCGGTTGATCTCGTCCGCGAGCACGAAGTTCGCGAACACGGGGCCGAGCCGGGTGGTGAAGTCGCCGTGGCGGTCGAGCACCTGCCCGCCCACCACGTCCGAGGGGACCAGGTCCGGGGTGAACTGGATGCGATTGAACTTCCCGCCGCACACCCGCGCCACGGTCTCGAGCGTGAGCGTCTTCGCCAGCCCCGGGACACCCTCCAGGAGGACGTGGCCGCGCGCCAGCAGCGACACCAACACCCGGTCGAGCAGGCGATCCTGGCCCACCACCACCCGGCGCAGCTCGTAGAGCACCGCCTCCATGCGCTCGCGCGGCGAGGCCGTCGGGCTGGGGACCAGTGCCGGCTCAGTGCCGGTGCGGTCGTCGTATGGGTCCATCGGCGTCGTCGTCTCCTTGGAGTCGCTCATGGGATGTCGCTCACCATCGCGGCCACGCGGGTCGCCGGGATGGCGAACCCGATGCCCACGTTGCCGGGGATCGGGGCGAGGATCGAGGAGGGGATCCCCACGAGGCGCCCACGCAGGTCGAAGAGGCCGCCGCCCGAGTTGCCCGGGTTGATGGGGGCGTCGATCTGGATCATCGGGATGCCCGAATCGTTCGTGCGGCCGACGGCGCTCACCACGCCCGCCGTGACGGTTCCCTGGAGGCCGAAGGGGCTCCCGATGGCGAACACCCTCTCGCCCAGGCGCAGATCGCCGTCGGCTTCGTCGGCCAACTCGGCGCCGCGGCCCACCGGGGTCTGCGGGCGCAGGATGGCAAGGTCCTGGCGATCGTCGGCCTTCACGATCTCGGCCGGCACCCGCCGCTCATCCGCCGTCTGGATCGTCACCGCCGTTGCGCCGCGAACCACGTGCTCGTTGGTCACGATCAGGCCGGAGGGGTCGAGGATGACCCCGCTCCCCTGGCTCCCCACGTCGGTCTGGACCTGGACCACTGTCGGAGAGACGCGCGAGACCGCATTCGACAGGTCGTCCTCGTCGAAGCTCGTGATGGACGGCTGGGTCGGCGTGGTGGTCGCGGCCACCTCCGCGGCGGGCGACGGGGAGTCGTCCCCACCGGTGATCAGGCTCGCCGAGACGCCCCCCACGGCGCCCGCGGCGAGCAACGCGACCCCGAGGGCCGCGAGCCGGCCCGTCCCGCGCGGGCCGCTCCGGCGCCGTGGCGGCGCCGGGCGATCGGGGTCCCGCGGCGGCGCGGCAGCGCCCCCCAGGGGCGGCAGGCCGGTGGCGGGCGTCGTCGGGGCGAGCGGCGGGAGCCCGGGTCCGCGCTCCGGCCGTGGGCCCAGGGGAGGGAGCTCCTCGGTGCGGGCCCGGGGATCGAGGGGCGGAAGGTCGGCGCTCACGACTCAGGTTGTAGCGCGCATCCGCGGGGCGGGCGTTAGTGACCTCTTAAGAATCGAGGGGGCGTCGAAGCGGATGCCGGCCTCGTGCGGGGCGGCATGCGCGCCCGGACCGCCTGCCGGCGGCCGGGCGGACCGGCTCCGCCGGGGCGGGCGCCGGGAAGAACGTCTCGTCTCGATACGGCTTGCTTGCAGCTCGTTCGGCGGGCCCGCCCCGCCGAAGGCGGTGCCCGACGTCCGCAAGTGCGGCCGGAGGTCGCACTTGGCGTCCCGCCGGCCCCGCTTAAGAGGGCCGGCGTACGCTGGAACGACGCACCTCGGCGACCCGGTCGCTCAGCTCGTCGGCCAGGCCGGCGCGGGCCGCCGCGCGAGCACAGCGCAGGCGCAGGCCGTCCAGGCGCGCGCGCCCGTCCTCGTCCAGCTCGCCGGCCGCGGCGGCCTCCTCCAGCTCCGCGACCCGGGCGGCCAGCCGGCGGACCAGGCCCCACAGCTCATCGGCGACGACCTGCGATCGATCGCCGAGGGTGCTCACGCCCCGGGAGCCTCCGGCGGCGCGGCGGAGGCGCCCTCCGCCCCG
>JAXIPH010000152.1:0-7747 GCA_045403035.1 Thermoleophilia bacterium
GCTGCCGGCCTGGAGGGCGACGCCCCACGCGGCGAGGACGGCGAGCAGGGCGACGACGCGCGAGCCGACGGCGGCCGCCACGAGCTGGGGGCGGGCGGCCCCGGCGCCCGTCAGGGCGCCGAAGTGTCCCGACGCGGCGTCGCGGGTGAGCGCGGTGCTGCCGAGCGCCACGGCCACGGCGAGGCCGCCCAGGAGCAGCAGGGTGGCGCCGCCGCGGCGTAGGGCGTCCTCGCGGGCGAGCCCCTCGTGGGTGGCCGCGACGCCGGCGGCCACGCCCGCGAGCGCGATGCCCGCGGCCAGCGCCACCTGCGTCCAGGGGCGCCTCGACAGGCGCCGTGCCTGGAGCTCGACGAGGGCGGCCGTGGCGCTCAACGGGCCACCCCGTCCGCCAGGTCGAGCCGGGCCCCGAGGGCCGATGCGAGCCCTCCTGGCCGGGAGGAGGCCGCCAGCACGGCCGCGCCCCGGGCGCGGGCGGCCGCGATCTCGCGCAGCGTCTCCGGGAACAGCCAGGGATCGTCGAGCACCACGAGCTCGGGGTCGCCCGCCACGCCCATCGCCAGGCTCAGGCGGCGCCAGCCCTCGGCGTCGAGGCGCGCCGTGCGCCAGCGGGCCACCAGGCCCAGCCCGGCCCGCTCGAGAGCGTCGTCCACGGGCGCGGGCCGCCCGTCTCCACGCCGCAGGGCCACGACGGCGCCCACGACATCGCTCACCGTGAGGCCGCTCGCGAAGCCCGCGCCCTGGGGCCCGTAGCCCACCCGGCCGCGCGTCCCCGCGGTGCCGGGCGGCGCGCCCAGCACCCGCACCGCGCCGGCCGCGGGCACCAGCCCCAGCAGCCCGCGCAGCAGGCTGGTCTTGCCCGAACCCGCGGGACCGCGCAGGAGCAGCCCCTCTCCGGGCCCCAGCCGCAGGTCCACCCCCCGCACCGCCGGATCGGGCCCGCCCTGGTAGCGCACCTCCAGGCCCTCGGCCGCGACCAGGGCCGTCGCGTCGCTGTGCACCGACCCTGGGCCGGTCACCCCGAGCGGATGACCTCGAGCACCTCGTCGCGCTTTCGCTCCATGTCCTCCTCGGAGACCAGCGACTCGAGGTTCAGGCGCAGGAGCGGCTCGGTGTTGGAGGGGCGCACGTTGAAGTGCCAGTCCTCGTACTCCACCGAGAGCCCGTCGACCTCGGTCTGGCGGCCGTCGGCGTAACGGTCGCGCAGACGCTGCAGCGCGGCCGCCACGTCCTCGACGGTCGAGTTGATCTCGCCGGAGGTGTGGTACCGCTCGCGGAAGCCGGCGATCATCTCCGACAGGGGCACTCCGCGTGTCGACACCATCTCCATCACCAGCAGGGCCGGGATCAGGCCGCTGTCGGCGTAGCTGAAGTCGCGGAAGTAGTAGTGCCCGCTCACCTCGCCGGCGAAGAGGGCGTCAATCTCGCGCATGCGGGTCTTGATGAAGGCGTGGCCCACGCGGTACATGTCGGCGGTGCCGCCCGCGGCCTCCACGGCGTCGCGCACCGCCCACGAGGCGCGCAGGTCGTACACGATGGTCGAGGGGCCCGCGCGCTCCATCAGGTGGGTGGCCAGGAGCGCGGTGAGGAAGTCGCCCGCCACGAACTCGCCCGTGTCGTCGATGAAGAAGCAGCGGTCGGCGTCGCCGTCGAAGGCGATGCCGAGGTCCGCCCCGTCCTCGCGCACCTTCCCGATCACGAACTCGCGGTTCTCCGGCAGGAGCGGGTTGGGCTCGTGGTTGGGGAAGCGGCCGTCGAGGTCCAGGAAGTACGGCACCGCGTCGATCGAAAGCCGCTCGAGCACCGGGGGGAGGTAGAGGCCGGCCATCCCGTTGGCGGCGTCCAGCACCACGCGCAGGTCGTTGATGGCCGAGGGGTCCACGAAGCCGAGGCAGGCCGTGACGAACCTCTCCAGCAGGCTCTCGTCGCGGCTGCGCCTGCCGGGGGTGGCGGCGAGCGGCGGGCCGGCCTGGGCGATCCGCCCCACCTCGCCGATGCCCGCGTCGCCCGAGAGCGGCAGCGCGCCGGCGGTGACCATCTTCATGCCCGTGTACTGCGGCGGGTTGTGGCTCGCGGTGATGCACGCGCCGGCGTCGAGCCCGCCGTCGGCGACCGCGAAGTAGAGCATCTCCGTGGCGCAGAGCCCCAGCTCGATCACGTCGGCTCCGGCGGCGAGCGCGCCCTCGGCGAAGCGGGCGGCGACCGAGGGGGAGGAGAGGCGCACGTCGTGGCCGACGGCGACCCGCTTCGCGCCGGTCAGCGCGATGAACGCGGCGCCGATCCGCTCCGCGCCGTCCTCGTCGACCTCCCCGGGGTAGAGGCCGCGGACGTCGTAGGCCTTGAAGACCCCGGGGTCGATCGTCACGCGGCGAAACCGTCCACGAGCAGTCGGTAGGTCTCGTCGAGGTGCTGTGGCATGACCCGGACGTCGCCGAGGGCCGGCATGAAGTTCGTGTCGCCCACCCACCGCGGCAGCAGGTGCATGTGGAGGTGGTCCGCGATGCCGGCGCCGCCCGCCCGCCCCTGGTTCACGCCGAGGTTGAAGCCCTGGGGTCTCATTCGCTCCTCGAGGATCGACTGGGAACGCTTGGCGAGCGTCATCAGCTCGGTGAGGGTCGGCTCGTCGAGCCCGGCCAGTGAGGCCTCGTGCGCGTACGGGACCATCATCAGATGCCCGTTGTTGTACGGGTAGAGGTTCATGACCACAAACGCGCGCTCGCCACGGTACAGGATGTAGGTGCGGGCGTCGTCGCTCTGCGCGGGGAGGTCGCAGAACACGCAGGCGGGCCGCCCAGAGGCCCCCTCGCCAGCCCCCGCGACGTAACCCATCCGCCACGGCGACCACATGATGTCGGGTCCGCGCCCGGGCGGGGCTCCGCCCGTCACAACCAGCGCTTGTGGCGGAAGTAGGCGAGCATGCCGGCAACGAAGGCGACCATGGCGGCCATGATCACCCAGAACACGGTCGACGACGAGGCGGAAGGATCGCCGCCGCCGGGGAGGCCGACGTTCATGCCCCAGATGCTGGCGATCAACGTGGCCGGCAGGAACACGATGCTGAAGACGGTCAGGATGCGAAGGACGTCGTTGAACTGGTGGGCGATCACCGACTCGTTCGTGTCCTCGAGCGCCTCCACCACCTCCTTGTAGTTCTCCAGGAGGTCCCAGATGCGCTCGCTCTTGTCCACGATGTCGTCGAAGTAGACCTCGAGGTCCTGGGGGGCGAAGCGCCGGAGGCCGCGGTCGAGCAGGCGCAGCGTCGGCCGCTGGGGCTTCACGATGCGGCGGTAGTTGATGATCTCCTGCTTGATGTTCGAGATGTCGCGCACGATCTCGTGGCTGCGGCCCTCGAGGATGGCGTCCTCGATCGAGTCGAGCTTGAAGCCGATCTTGTCGAGGATCGGGAAGCAGTAGTCGTACATCGTGTCGACGATCTCGTAGAGCAGGTAGCCCGAGCCCTTGCTCATGTGCCGCTCGCGCGCGGTCGCGCTCTTCACGCAGCGCGACCAGAGTCCGCTCAGGGGCTTGAGCGGCTCGTTGGGCAGCGTGATCACGAGGCTCTCGGCCACGAACACGTTCAGCTCGGCCGCCTGCAGCCGTCCGGTGCGCTTGTCGAAGCGCGGGAAGTGCAGAACCACGAAGACGTAGTCCGGGTACTCGTCGATCTTCGCGCGCTGGCGCCGGCGCGAGAGCACGTCCTCGAGGTCCAGCGGGTGGAACTCGTAGTGCTCGGCGAGCCAGGCCGTCTCGATCTCGGTCGGCGACTCGATGTTCAGCCAGGTGAGCCCGAACGCCTCGAGGCGCTGGACGTCCGGCCGGACGCGGTCAGCCGCCTGCCCGTTCTGCTCCTCGTCGCGCCCCTGGCTGCGGCGGATCTTCGGCAGGTTCGCCATCGTCCGTCCGCGCATCGGGGACCTCGATCTTGGAGATCGCGCTCATGCGGCCGATTGTGGCACACCGGGCGAGGCCGGGCGCAACCGGCGAGCGGGAGGGGACGGCGATGGGCGCCGCCCCCTCCCGCGCCAAGCCGCTACAGGGTGCCGAGCGGGATGAGACCGATGGGGAGGTTGGGGATCGACGGGAGGGTGGTGAGGCCGGCCAGGGGCCCGATGGGCACGAGGCGCAGCACCGTGTCGCTCACGCGCTGGACCGCGATCAGCGACGTGATGTCGTCGGCCTGCAGCAGCGCCCGCACCTGGGCCAGGACCCCCGCGAGGTCGAGGTTGAGCAGGCTCCCCACCAGGTTTGTCGGCGCTCAGCCGGCGGATGACCTGCCTGAGCAGCGCGGTGTCGATGCCGATGCAGGTCACGCCGGTCGCGGAGCAGAGCAACCCGCCCAGCTCGTCCACTTCGACCGGGCTCAGGGTGTGCGACAGGGGCAGATCCCCGAGCAGGTTGCTGAGATCGATCGCCGTTCCACCGAGGAGGTTCGGCAGGCTCACCTGGACGAGGCTGGGATCGGTCGGGGAGGGGACCGCTTGGACGGTCACCTGAGGGGTGGGGGACAGGGCGCAGCGACGCGCTGCGGTGGCGAGGCGGACCACGGCGGCCGCCATCCGCGCACGCTTGGCTCGCAGGGTGGTGACCTGGATCCCGACCCGCGCGTTGCGGACGGCGTTGCGCCGCTGCTGGTCGCCGGCGCGCACATCGATCGCCGCCGCCGCGCACTTCTTCACGCGGTTGCGCAGCGACGCGTACTGGCCGTCGAGCCGGGAGATCTGGCGCACGAGCTTGACCTTCTCAGCGCTGGTGGGCTTCGCCGCGGGAGCCGCCGACGCCGCTCCCGCGGCGAGGAGCAGAATGGCGGCGGCCGCGATGGCGAGGATCGCTGGGAGGCGGGTGAGAGGCATGGGGTCGTCCCTCCGGGCATCGTGGGCCCCGCGGCTCCGGCGACTCTGAAGCCTCGAGGTGCGATTGACACGCGGAAGCGATCCTTCCGACACGCAGAGGTGGCGAAAACTGCCCTCCGGGTCAGTTCCGCTATCCGGCCGAACAGGTGGCGTTCCGCCGGAACTTCTCGTAAGGAAACCTCGACGTCACCCTTTCGGGGGATGTCGATTCCGCGCGACGACGGCCCGGCTCCGCGGAGCGAGCCCGGGGGGATCTACTCGATCAGCCCGTTGCGGTAGGCGTACCGCGTCGCCTCGGTGCGGTTCCCGACGCCGAGCTTGCGGTAGATGTTCGACAGGTGGAACTTCACCGTCTGCTCGGTGACGTAGAGCTTGCTGGCGATGTCGAGGTTCGACAGGCCCTCGGCCACCAGGCGCAGGATCGACAGCTCCCGGTCGGTCAGGCCGCCGGGGTGTCCACCGCCCGAGCCGCCGACCGCTCCGCTGCCCTCGCCGCCGCGGCCGCGCGGGTGATAGACCGTCCCCTCCACGACCTGGCGCACGGTCGAGGGGAGGTCGAGCGGGTTGATCGACTTGACCACGTAGCCTGACGCGCCCTGGTGCAGGGCCTGGTCGATGTGCTCGGAGTCCTCGAACATCGAGAGGATGATGACCTTGAGGTCGGGGTAGTCCTTGCGGAGCTGCGCGAGCGTGGTGAGCCCGTCGCCCTTGGGCATCCGCAGGTCGAGGATGACCACGTCTGGCCGCACGCGCGGCACCAGCGAGAGCATCTCCTCACCGCTCATCGCCTCGCCCACGACCTTGATGTCCGGCGCCGTCTCGAGGGCACGCTTGATGCCGTCGAGCATGAGGCGATGGTCGTCCGCGATGGCGACCCGGAGGGGGGACTTGGTCGGGGAGAGGGGCTCGGGCACGGTTTTCGTGGTCATGTTCGGCATATCGGCGGTCCTTACCGTGGACTTAAGCGCCTGCCTGCAACCCAGCCTATCGGGTGGCCGTGGCTCGACCAACCGGGCGAGGCCCCGGGCGGGACGCTCCTAGGCGGGCCCCGGGACCGGTCCGTAGCGCTTGATGGCGTCGACGATCTCGCTGGCGGGGCCGCCCTTGACGAGGTACTCCGAGGCGCCGCCGGCCAGGCCCGCGGCGATCTCCTGCTCCTTGTCGCCCACCGAGAGCATCAGGACCGTGACGTCGGGGAGCCGGGCCTTGAGCTCGTAGGTGGCCTCCAGCCCGTCGAGCCCCGGCATCGAGACGTCCATGAGGACGACGTCCGGCGCGACCTCCTCGGCGAGGTCGAGGGCCTCGGCGCCGTCGCCTGCCTCGGCGACCACGACGATGTCGGGATCGCGCTCCAGAAGCCGCCGCAGGATACCCCGGAAGCGGTCGTTATCATCGGCCAAGAGCACACGCACCACCGTGGAGATCCCTCCTCGTCCACCGATGACGTCTTACGCGCAGACTGATGGGTCTCGCAAGGACAACCCTACGCTCTGATTTCGCTTCGATGGCCTAGACGCCTTGGTAGTTCGGCGCATCGAGAGGTATAGGCGAGTTTCCCGCTAGCGCGCGCCTCGATCGGGGGATCTATTTCATGGCTTCAATGCCCGAGAGTGCAGGTTCCAACCAGGATGAGGCGATCTCGGGTCTGGTCTCAGTCACTTCGTGCGACGCCCGTGTGTCGCGTGGAGATGCCGCCGCGGAGGATTTGGTGGAGGCGGCGCGGCGGGCTGCGCGGGGGCGGCTCGGGCTGGTCTGGACCGCCGTCCCGGACGATCCCACTGGCCGCGTCGTGGCCTGGGCGGGACTCTCGGAGGAGGAGGCCGGGCGGCTGGGCGCCGCGGTGGCGGAGCTGGGCGTCCCGGGAGACGAGCGGGAGGTCGCGCCGGGCGACGGGGGAGCGCTCGGAGCCGAGCTCGCGTCCCTGGGGGCGCCCGCGGCTCTCGTCCTCCCCGTGACCGTCGGCGAGGCCCCGGGCGGGGTCCTGCTGCTGGCCGGGGAGGCGCCGCCGGCGGCGGAGCCGCTGCGCCGTCACGCGGCGCGTGTGGCCGCCGGTCGCGTCGGGACCCTCCTCGACACCGTTCGCATGCGCGCCAACCTGGAGCGCGCAATGGCCCAGATCCTCGCGACCGACGAGCGGATGCTCGGGCGGATGGGCCTCGACATCCACGACGGGCCGACCCAGCAGCTCTCGGTGGCCATGCTCGAGGTGCAGCTGCTGGAGGCCGATCTCGCCGACGCCGAGGAGCAGGGCAAGCCGCCGCCGGACTCGTTGCGCACGTCACTCGGCCGCATCTACGAGACCGTCGGCGGGGCGCTGCACGAGATGCGCGAGCTGATCGGCCACCTGCGCCCGGCGCAGTTCGAGGACCGCCGGCTCACGGACATTCTCGGGGACGCGATCGTGGCGTTCGAGGCGCGCACGGACTGCCAGGTGGACCCGGTCTTCGAGGGCGAGTTCGCGGTGAACGGCGTCTCCATCACGCAGCGGATCACGCTCTACCGGATCCTCCAGGAGACCCTCACCAACGCCGACCGCCACGGCCGCGCGACGGAGGTGGGCGTGCGGGTCGTGGAGGACGAGGGCGGCGTCACCCTGGAGGTGACCGACAACGGCGCCGGCTTCGACCCGCAGACGGTTCAGCGCCGCAGGCCCGGGATGCCCCTGGCGCGCTTCGGCCTGCACGGGATGCAGGACCGCGCCCAGATCCTGGGAGGCACCTTCGGCATCACCAGCGCCGCCGGGGCGGGGACGGTGGTGAAGGTGTTCCTCCCACGCTGGAAGGGCCCGGCCCCGGAGGTGCCGGTGGATGTGGCCTGAGGGCCCCACCCCGGCGGTGAAGGTGTGCGGCCTGACGGTCCCGGCCGAGGCCGAGGCCTGCGCGACGCTGGGCATCTGGGGG
>JAXIPH010000183.1:0-4248 GCA_045403035.1 Thermoleophilia bacterium
GCAGCACGTCCCTCATGTGCCTCCAGGCGAGCCGGGCCCCGGCCCGCCCGATCCGCCCGAGCGGCATCCACTCGGCGGCCGCGGCGTCGTCGGCGGCCTGCGGTACTCCCGAGCGCCAGCGGGCGAGCCAGTAGAAGTTCAGGGTCGGAAAATACCCGAAGCCCCTGAGGTGGTAGCGGTCCCGGAAGTACCCGAGCGCCTCGATCGGGCCGACCCTCAACCCCGTTTCCTCGCGCAGCTCGCGACGTGCCGCCTGGTCGATGGCCTCGTTCGCGTCCACAAACCCGCCGGGGAAGTCCAGATAGCCACGCCGCGGCTGGTGCCCGCGCCGCAGCATCAGCACCGCCCCCTCCTTCACGACCGCCATGCCGGCGCACGGACGGGGATAGTCGAACATGAGGTAGCGGCAGCGTGGGCAGCGGAGCCGCCGCGGATCGTCACGGATCGTGCGTGAGACGGGCCGCCCGCAGCGCGCACACGGGAACGTGATCATCGCGGGACGACTGCGACCACCGCCGGGAGCGGCACCTTCGCCCCGGGCGCATCGGACAAGTCGCCCTTCCCCTTCCACTGACCGAAGCTGGCGTAGTGAAAGGGCGGCGCGCTCACGCACAACTCCGCCTCGTAGCCGCCGTCCATGGACATCGCGTGCGAGAGGCCGATCGGCGCCTTCTGCAGCAGCTGCGCGAAATCCCACAGCGTGTAGCCGCCCTCACTGGTAATCACCACGATGCGGCCCTTCCCATCCTGGGCCACCGCGGTGCGGTTGGCGACCAGGTCACTCTTGCGGATGCGCGGTTGCCCACCGCGGTCGAAAAGCATGAACGACTGGGCCACCTCGCGCCATCCCGGGGCCGCGGGATCCAGCGAATCGCGGTCCAGGTCGAGCACCCGGGCGGCCGCACGGCCGTCGTCCGGGCCGGCGACGAGCGCCGCCCGGAACCCCGGATGAAGCCGCTTCGAGACCTGCGCCCCATTGCTCACCAGCAGGCCCATGTACGAGAGGTCGGGGTAGTACTGGCCGGCATTGAACACGGCCAGGGCGCCCGTCCGCTCCTGCCACTCCACGATCGTGAGCGGCACGCCGTCCGGGTCGCGGGAGTAGTGAAGCATCCGCAGGCGGACGCGGGCGGGGTCGAGCCGCAGGACCGCAATCTCCGAGGAGCCGTGGCGGCAGTAGGGGTCGCCCCGCAGGGTCGTGAACTCCATGCCGTCGCGCAGCGCGCGCCAGCGGGGGCCCCCGGCGTCGCGCACCAGCGACAGCACGAGCGCGCATAGTCCGGCGACCACCAGCACGATCAGCGTGCGTCGGAGCGGCATGGCGGGGCATTCTCGTCGTCAGGCGCGCATGGAGTCAACGCGACTGCACGTGGAGTCGTGACATGACCGGGGCCCTGACGTACACGCCGGCGACACCGTCGGTGCTCTCGCGGCGCCCGGACTCCGCGGCGGGAAGGAGTCGTTCGCGCCGTCGCGCAGGGCCTTGCGATTCTCCTCGCGCGAGCCGCTCCCACTGGCACGCCACCTGCCGGAATCCCGGCGCCTCGTGTACGGCGTGGAGCGCGGTCGTCCGCGCGTTCCCGCCCCCGGCGCACGAGGTCGGCCGCCCCCCCTGCCGCAGTGATGACCGGGAACCACGCAGACGAGGCATCCGAGCCGGAACTCCGGCGGGCCGCGACCCGCCACCGAGGGACCTCGTCCGCGCCTTGCGCAACGTCTTGGGGGGACCGTGCGCTCGATCAGCCGCGTTGTTTCCGTGGTCGTCGCCCTTTTCACATTCCACGCTCCGTCCGCGCGATCCGCTTCTCCGCCCGAATCCGCCACCGCCTCGGTCGCGCTGCAGTGGACCGCCCCCGGCGACGACGGGATGGTCGGACGCGCGACGGCGTACCAGATCCGCTACTCGATCGCGCCGATCACCGAGGCCAGCTTCGACGGCGCCACGCCGGCCGTCGGGACTCCGGCGCCCGGCCTTCCCGGCGCGACCGAGACCTTCACGGTCTCCGGGCTCGTTTCGAATCAGCTGTATTTCTTCGCGATCAAGACGCTCGACGAGGCCGGGAATCGGTCCGGGCTCTCGAACGTCGTGGCGTACCCGTCACCGGTGACCGTCGTCGAAGATTCTCCCGGCACGCTCTCGGTTTCGGCCCCATGGCCGAACCCGGCTCGAAACGCGATGCGGTGCGCCGTCGCGCTGCCGCACGGGGCCTGGATCGAGGTGGACGCCTTCGGCGTCGACGGCCGTCTCGTCCGCCGACTCGCGACCGGATGGCATCCGGCCGGACCATCGGAGATCGCGTGGGATCTGTGCGACGCGGGGGGGCGCCGCGTACCCGCGGGCGTCTACCTGGTGCGGGCCCGCCTGGGCGCGGGGGTCTGGACGAGGCGCGTGGTGGTCGCTCGCTGACATAAGAACGGCCCCGGTCGAGGCGCCGTCTTACCCGCTGCCACCGCCGCCACTTGACTTGCGCGCCGCTGGCCCCGAACCTATCGGTGCTCGACGATTCCCAGCCTCAGGGAGGGGGCATGCATCCATTGGCTCGCAGCACCGCCATGGCTCAGGCTCTGTGCGCCATGGTCGCCGCGACGCCGGGTTGGACCGCAACGCCGACCGTATCGGCCACGCTGCGGTGGACGGCTCCGGGCGACGACGGCCAAGTCGGTCGCGCGCGGGCGTACGTGCTCCGCTATTCGACCACGCCGATCACCAGCGCCAACTTCGACCGCGCCACGATGGTCGTGACCCCGCCGCCCGGGCCCGCCGGGTCCCGCGAAACCCTCACGGTCCACGGGCTCGCCCCCGACGCGAGGTACTACTTCGCGCTCCAGGCCATGGACGACGCCGGGAACTGGTCGGCGCTCTCGAACGTGGCGGCGATCCAGGCACCGGCCGGTCACCGGGAGGTCGAATGGGACCTCCGCGATGAGGCGGGGAACCGGGTGCCCTCGGGCATCTACCTGGTGCGAGCGCGCCTCGATGACACCGTCTGGTCCGGGCGCGTGGCGGTCGTCCAGTGACGAGCCGTCGCTGAGTCTCGGGCTGGCTTAGGCGGCGCGGTTGTCAGCCTCGTCGTCGGGGAACTCGCCCTCGCCGTGCTCCCAGCCTTCGAGGTCCTCGTCACGCCACAGCTCTCCCTGCTGATCCTCATCGGCCATCTCGAATCGGGAGGATCCGGCGTCCGGGTCGCCCGACAGGTCGGGGTCGCCGGTCGTACCGGGGGCTTCGCGGAACGCGGAGAGTGCTTTGAGGTCGCGCCGCGCGGGGCCGTACCCGGGATGGATCCACAGCGCGTGCTGGAGCAGCCGCACCGCCTCCTCGGCCGCCCCGAGCTGCAGGCAGGCGGAGGCGGCCAGGTAGTGGAGCTCGGGGTGATGCGGGGCGAACGACAGTCCGCGCAGCGCCCGCGCCAGGCCTGCCCGCAGCTTGCCGCGCCGCAGCGCCTCCGCCGACGCGGAGGCCAGCGCCGCCGCGGCACCGACGTCGGGTGGCGTGTAGAGACCGGGGATGTGTCGTTTGAGCTCGTTCAGCGCCCGTCCCATCGAGAGGCGAACGATCGGATCGAGCGTGCGGGCGCGCTCGGCGGCGACGCGATCCGCGAGGTGCGCGAACACCACAGCGATCTCGTCGAGCGAGGGGCGTGACGACTCGGGCACGAGAGTTTCCTCCAGCCTGGGTACGACGTTCACGGTGATTCGGCCTGAGAGATTCATCGGCAGGAGGTGCCGGGGGCTGAAGCGGCTCGATGCGACCATCGTCCGGGGCGCGAAGGGAAAGAATCTGAAGCCCCGTATTGTTGTCCGCCAGGAAGGCCCTCGGCAGCTACGACACGCCGGGCATTGGTGGTGGGGACGGTGGCTTACTATCTGGTCCGCATGCAGGCGGCCGATTTCGCGCAGATGCGAAAGTTGGTCCTGAGCCGCCGAGCGAACCGCGCCCTCACACCTAGCGCACCGTCCGGCGGGTGGAATCGATCCACCACGCCCAGGGGATGATGATCCACAGGATCAGCGCCATCAGGGCGATGGTGCGCGGACCTGTCCCGGCCGGCAGCGGTCCGAGGTTGGAGACCTAGATCAGGGAGACGAAGGTCACGAACGACCACAGCGAGAGCCGACCCCTCCTCCCGCGCGGCCGGGTGTCCCGCATGTAGAGCCACAACCCCACGACGAACATCACGACCTCCACGAGGAAGGTCGTGGGACCGGAGTTCCAGAGCCCGAGGCCCACCCGGAGTCCCCCCGGCCAGA
>JAXIPH010000319.1:0-14118 GCA_045403035.1 Thermoleophilia bacterium
CGGTCAGGGGAAGGACCGCGCGCACCCCGTGGGCCGCGCAGACCGCGGCGACCGCCGCGCCGTAGCCGGGGTCGGCCACCGGCGGCAGCTCCACCACCTGGTCGGCGGCGAACAGCGCGGGCGAGAGCGGGTCGAGGTCGCTCACCAGCACGCGGCCGTGGTGCGTGCCCCCCGAGAGCGCCGCGCGGAAGGCGCGCACGATGTCGACGCGCTGCCCGGCGCAGGTCAGGAGCACGGTCACGTCAGCCATCGGCACTCCCCGGCCCGGGCAGGTCGAACCCGCCGCGGTCGCCCTTGTAGGTCCCCTCGCGCCCCAGCACCACGAGCGCCGTGCGCGCCAGGATCGCCAGGTCGCGGCGCAGGCTCCACCGGTCGACGTAGCCGATGTCGATCTCGATCCGCTCCGACCACGGGATGGCGTTGCGGCCGCTGACCTGCGCCAGCCCCGTCACCCCCGGGCGCGCCAGGAGCCGCCGCCGCTGGCGGTCGTCGTAGAGCCGGACCTGCGACTCGACGGTGGGGCGCGGACCCACCAGGCTCATGTCGCCCCAGAGCACGTTCAGCAGCTGAGGCAGCTCGTCCAGCGACAGCCGCCGGAGGACGCGGCCGGCGGCGGTGATCCGCTCGTCGCCGTCCACCACCGCCAGCCCGGCGCCCATTCCCTCGGCGCCCACCACCATCGTCCGGAACTTCAGGAGCGTGAAGGGGCGGCCGGCGTAGCCGATGCGGCGCTGACGGAAGAGGGCGGGCCCGGGGGAGTCGCGGCGCACCCAGATGGCGATGCCCACCAGGGCCGGGGCCAGAGCGAGCGTCAGGGGGACGGCCAGCGCCAGGTCGGCGGCGCGCTTGGCGCGCCCGCCCACCGGCCCGCGGCGCCAGTCCAGAGGGCTATCGGCCGGCAATCGACTCCACCGTGGCCACGAAGCGCGCGGCCAGCGCCGCGCGGTCGTAGTGCTCCAGGGCGTAGCGCCGCCCGCTCTCGCCCATCCGCCGTGCGCCCGCCCGGTCGGCGGCCAGGGCCCGGATCGCGCCGGCCATCGCCGCGCCGTCCTCCGGGGGCACGGCCACTCCGCAGGCCGCGCGCTCCACCATCCGCGTGAGCTCGCCCCGGGGAGCGGCGGCCACGATCGGCCGCGCGGCGCCCAGGTAGTCGAACGCCTTGTTCGGCAGGGCGCCGGCGAAGAGCGCGTTGTCCTGGTAGGGCAGCAGGCAGGCGTCGGCCCGGGCGAGCCAGCCCGGGACCTCGCGCTTCGGCACGGGGTCCACGAAGGCCACGTTGTCCAGGTGCCGCCTCCCCGCCTCGTCGACCAGCGCCGGCTTGCGGTCGCCGCCGCCCACGAGCACCAGCCGCACGTCGTCGCCGCGCAGGAGGTCCGCCGCGTCCAGCACGGTCTCCAGCGAGCTGTAGGTGCCGTGGGCGCCCACGTACATCGCGACGAACTGTCCGTCGTGCGCCACCGCCGACGGGCCCGAGGCGGAGGTGGCGCCGTTCGCGGCACCCGGCGGCGGGGTCTCGAGATCCACTCCGTTGGTGATGAGCGTGATCCTCGCCGGGCTGACGCCCTGGGCGACGATCCCGTCGCGAATCCCCTCGGTGAGGGCGACGATGCGATCCGCGCGGCGGTAGCAGTAGGCCTCCATGCGCCGGGCGAGGGCGATCGTGCGACGGTCGCGCACCAGCCCCATGGCGATCGCCGAGTCCGGCCAGAGGTCGCGAACCTCCAGGAGGAAGCGGGCCCCCCGCGCGCGGGCCAGGGCGGCGGCCGTGGCGGCCGAGGGCAGCGAGGGGGACGACGCGACAACGACGTCCGGCCGCGGCGCCCGCGCGCCGGCGATCGCCGACCACCATGCGAAGGTGCCGTAGCTGGCGACGCGCGAGCGCAGGTCACGCCCGTAGCCCGGCGTGGAGTAGGTCCGCCAGACGTCGAGGCCGTCCTCCCGCTCGCGCACCACCTTCCGGCCGCGATAGCGCTCGGGCACCGTGCGCTCCTTGTGCTGCACGTAGGAGGTCACCACGCTCACATCGTGGCCCGCCCGGGCCAGCGCGTGCGTGTGCTGCCAATGGCGCGCGCCGCCGGGCTGGTCGGCGCTCACGAAGTACTGGGAGACGTAGAGGACCCGGCTCACCGGCCGAGCACCTCGGCGTAGAGGGCCGTCAGCGCGCGCGCCTGAGACTCGAAGCCGAGGCCACCCAGGAACGCGGCCCGCCCGGCCGCGCCACGGCGCTCCGCCTCGGCCGCGTCCGCGAGCAGGCGGGTGAGCGCGGCGGCATGGGCCTCCACGTCATCCGGCGGCACGACGAGACCGCACCCCGCGTCCCTCACCATGGCCCCCATCCGTCCCAGGTCGCTGGCCACCACCGGCCGTCCGGCGGCCATCGCCTCCACGAGCTTTGTCGGCACCGCGCGATCGTAGTTGCCGTGACGCTGCAATGGGATCCACGCCACCCGCGCGGCCGCGAGGAGATCCGGAATCTCCGAGTGATCCACCGTGCCCACGTGGACGGCGCCCGGGGGCAGGACGCCCGGCTCGCCCGGCCCGGCCAGCACCAGCCGCGCGCCCGGCACCTCCACGAGGGGGAACGCCCGCCGCATGACCTCGAGGCCCCGCAGCGGCCCCAGCCCGCCGACGTAGAGCACCACCGGCTCGGCCGGCATCGCGGCGGGCTCGGGGAACGCGTCGGACCACGGCGAGTTCGTCACGCTCACGGCGCGCGCGCCGGCGGCGGCGAAGCGGGCCGCCAGGTCCTCGTTGGCGGTGACCACGCCGGCCAGGTGACGCGCCCCGAGCCGCTCCGCCCGCTCGGCGGCGATGGCGACGGGGCGCCGCAGGGGGGCGGGAAGCCACCGCTTGGTGCGGGCGGTCTGTCCCAGGTACTCGTGCACGTCGTAGACCACCGGCCGCCCGGTGGCGCGCGCGAGCCACAGGGCCGCGGGCAGCAGCTCGGGGTCGTGCACGTGGTAGAGGTCGGCGTCGCGCGCGCGCGCCTGCCGCGCCAGCCGACAGCCGGCGGCGAGGCGGCGCGCCCGGCGCAGCGGCACCCTCGGCGCCGCCACCTCGGCGCGCCCGCCGGCCGCCGCGACGGCCCGCGCCTCCTTGTGGAAGATGCGCACGTCTCGGGGCCGGTGGACCGAGGTGAGGTGCACCGCGCGGACGCCGTCCAGGCGCGCCGCCACCGGCGAGGGCCCGGGCGCGCCGGCCGGCCCGAGGGTGGCACCGCGCGCCGCCAGCTCGTCGAGCAGCTCCTCCCAGGCGCGGCCGTAGCCCGGGGCGCGATCGTCGGCCAGGTACGTGTTGTGCCAGAGGAGGGCCGCGCGCCCTCCTGCGCGGCGGACGACGTCCAGCACCCGCAGCGCCCGGTCGCGGGCCTCGTCGGCCGTCAGGCCCAGGCGCGAGTGAAGAGCGGTGTCCATCACCGCCAGCGGCAGCAGGCGCAGGGCGGCCGGGCGCTCCTCGCCCACCAGGTAGGGCCGGAAGGGCCGCGCGATGCCCGCGGCGAACCCGGGGGCCTCGCTGAAGCCGAGGCTGGAGTCGTACTCCACGCCGGCGCGCTCCAGCCGGCGCACGGTCTCGTGATAGCGGAAGCGCAGGTAGTGGAAGCGCACCCCGGCGACCGGACCCGCCTCGGCCCGCAGGGCGGCGAGCTCCGCGGCCAGGGCGTCGCCGTCCTCCGAGGAGGCGAAGGCGGCGTGAAGGCCCACCTCGCCCCCGGCGGCGCGAACGGCGGCGGCGAGCGCCGGCCGGTCGCGCTCGTACACGCGCCGCGGCGTGCCGTCGAGGGGGTGGGCGTTGCGTCCGATCAGGAAGACCGTGGAGCGCACCCCCCGGCGCCAGGCGCTCTCCAGCAGGTCGGGAACGTTGTTCCACGGGTCCGGGCCCACCAGCGCCGCGGCGAGCCCGCGCGGCCCTCGGCGCCGGGCGATCCCGGCCAGCCCGCGGGGGGTGCGTCGACGCAGGCGATCGATGTCGTGCGTCAGGGCGACGCCCCAGGAGCGGGGCGGCGGCAGGCGCAGCCCGGCCCGCAGGGCCGCGAGGTAGCCCTCCACCGGGGGGTCCTCCAGGTCGAGGCCCGCGATGCGCCCGAACGAGCTGGCCGCCAGGGGGAGCCGCCCGAACTCGTCGCGCTCGGGCACGCACAGCTCGTCCCACCGGGCCAGGAGGTGGAAGGCGCTCGCCACAAGGTCGCCTGGAATCGGGCCCTCGGGCCGGGTGGGGGGGAAGAGCAGGGTGAGGTCGCGGCTGCGGTGCGCCGACGAGCCCGGGAAGGGGCGGTCGGCCTCGAAGAAGGCCTGGGCGGCCGGGTCGGCGGGGATCCAGAGCCCTGCGTCGGGGGGATCCGGCGCGTAGACGAGGTCGGCCGTGCCCTCGGTCCAGGCCGGCTTGGTGCCGAGCGCCTCGGCCAGCGTCTCGAGCACCCAGCGGGCCCGGGGCGCGAAAGCCGGGCGCGCCCCGTCCATGCGCAGGCGCAGCTCAGGCACGGCGCCGGCGCGCGATGCGCGAGTAGAGGGCGAGGGCCGGGCGCGGGTCGCGCGGGTCGATGACGCCGTCGGAGATCGGCGGGCGCAGCGAGGAGAGGAAGGGCCGCAGGCTCCATTCGCCCCCGCGCAGCTCCCGGGCGCTGCCGGCCAGGTGCTTGCCGGCGAGCACCCATCGCCGCCCGCCGCGGTGCCCGGCGGGCCAGGTGCGCGGACGCCCCACGGCGTCCAGCCAGCAGGCGTATGGCAGGTTGACCCCGCACGAGGTGGCGAGGCCCACCCAGAGCCACGAGCGCGGGTTGACCTCGATCAGGTAGTCGCGCCCGTCGCGGTCGTCGCGCTTCACCTCCACCTGGGAGATGCCGTGGAAGCCCAGCGCGTCGAGCAGCCCGTGGCAGCGGCCGGCGAGGGCCGGGTCCCAGCGCGACTCCGCCGCCCGCGCGGTGCCGAAGCGCGGCGGCCACTGGCGCAGCTTGTGTCCGGTGAACGACGCCAGGGGACGCCCCGCGACGTCGCGGTAGCTGCCGAGCGTCCAGAGGCGCGAGTCGTCCCCGGGGATCACCTCGGACACCTGCGGGCGGTGGGGCGCCGCCAGCTCCCAGGCCCGCCGCAGCCCCTCGGCGTCGACCGCCTCGAGCACCTGGGCCCGGAACCGCCGCCGGAACCCCGGAGCGTCGTCGCGCGGCTTCAGGATCACGGGGAAGCGCAGCCGGCCGGCGACGCCGCCCAGGTCGGCCTCGTCGGCGGGGGTGAGCGTTGCGGGCACGGGGAAGCCGGCGGCGTGGGCTGCGGCGTGCTGGTGGCCCTTGTCCATGATCCCCCGCATGGCCGGCCAGGGGCTCCAGGGGCGGCGCAGGACCGCGTCCACCTCGGCCTCGCGGGGCCCGATCGCGGCGATGGCCTCGTCGTGGGTGGCGAACAGCACCGCGCCGGGCTCGCGCTCCCCCACCTGCAGCAGGTCGTCCACGAACGCGTCGGGCTCCGCCACGGGGTCGGCCGTGCGGGCCGGGGTGGCGTAGCGCGACAGCAGCCCCAGGGCGCGCGGGTCGTGGTCGCAGGCGATCACCCGAACGCCGGCGCGGCCGAGGCTGCGCACGATGCCGAGCGCGTTGGGACCCGACGCCTGCAGCACGATGGCGGCCGGCCGGCCACCGAGGGCCTCGGGGCGCCTCACCCGCGCACGGCCTCGTAGATCTCCGTCATCCGGCGGGCGTTGGCCCCCCAGGTGTAGGTCGCGCGCCCGACGCGCAGGCCCTCCTCGCCCATCCGCCGCGCGAGATCCGGGTCGTCCAGCACCCGGCCGAGCGCGTCGGCCAGGGCGGGCGCGTCGGAGGGGGGCACGAGCAGCCCGGTCTCCCCGTCCCGCACGATCTCGGGGGTTCCGTCCACCGCGGTGGCCACCACCGGGCGGCCGCAGTTCATCGCCTCGCACACCACGGTGGGAAGGCCCTCGCTGAGGGACGGGAGCACGAACAGGTCGCCGGCGGCCATCCACCAGCCCACGTCGTCGTGGCCGATCTTGCCCACGAAGCGGACCCGGTCCGCGATCCCGAGCTCGGCGGCCCGCCGCTCGAGCGCCGGGCGCATCTCCCCGACGCCGGCGGCCACCAGCAGGGGCGCGCCCTGCGGACGCCGCGCCAGCAGGCCCATCGCCTCCATGAGGGTGTCCACGCCCTTGCGGGGGACGAGCTTGCCCACGTAGCTCACGATCGGGCCGTCGCCGGGCAGTCCCAGACGAGCCCGCGCCTCGGCGGCCGGCCGCGGCGTGAAGGTGCGCGTGTCGGCGCCGTTGGGGACGATCGCGACCGGGCGCCGCGGCGTGCCGAGGCCCGCCGCCGCGGCCCCGATGATCGCGCTCACCGCGCAGACCTGGTCGATCGCCTCGACGGCCTGGGACACCCGGCCCGCCTCGCGCGGGCTGCGCGCCGGCACGTCCAGCACGTCGGCGCGGTGGGCGGTGGCCACCACCGGCACGCCCAGCCGCGCCCCGGCTCGCGCCGCCGCCCAGCCGTCGGGCACCAGCATGTGGGCATGGACGACGTCGAAGGGCCACCGCAGGTGCACCCGGCGCAAGGGCCCGCCCACGGACCACAGCATCGCGTCCGCGTTGCGATGCCCCAGCCGGGCCCCGGGGAGGGTCAGCTTGCGCGGGTAGAGCACCGGCACGCCGTCGATCACGTCCGTCCCGGGGACGTCGCGGTGCGTCCGCCAGCGCGGCAGCAGGGGTGGTGCCCAGCCCGTGGGGGAGACGACGCGCACGTCGTGCCCCAGCCCCACCAGAGCGCGCACCTGCTCGTGCACGAAGATGCCCGCGGTCGGGTTCACCGGGCTCGGGTACATGTGGCTGAGCATCAGGATCCGGACCGGGGACCCCCCTCGCGGCGGGTCTGCGACTCGCGTGCGAGCACCAGCGCCCCCATCCCCAGCCCGAAGACGATCCACATCGGAGCGAAGTGGATGGCCGTCGACGGGCCGATGCTCCCGATGATCCACCCGACCAGCGACAGCGTGCCCGCCAGGCACATGTAGCGCACCAGGGGGTCCGGCGATCGCCGCGCCGCGCGCACCTGGCGGCGCAGGAGCGTGAGGTAGAAGAGCAGGTAGAGCGCGAAGCCCACCAGCCCGCCGTTCACCAGCACCTCCAGCCACCAGTCGTGCAGGTTCGCGACGCCGGGGAAGTTCGCCAGGCTGCGGACGTGCGACTCGGCGTTGCCGGCGCCCACCCCCAGGCCGTCGGTGTCGGCGACCAGGTGCAGGCCGTCGTCCAGGAGCGACGCGCGCACGCCACCGGACCCCTCCTGCGTCTCGAGCTGGTCCGCCAGCAGGCCGAAGTCGAGCTTCGTCACCGTGCGGTCGTCGAGCTTCACCGGCCCGCCGCCGCCGATCGCGGTGAACACCAGCGCCACGGCCAGTGCCGCGATGGCCCCGGCCACGATCAGCCGGCCGCGCTCGCGGCGGTCCGTCCCCACCAGGAGCAGCAGGCCCAGGATCACCAGGCCTGCCGCCAGGAGCCCCGACTTGCTGCCCGTCGCCAGGATCAGGAGCAGCGCGGCGCCGGCGCCGAAGATGCCCACCATGCGCAGCCGCACGTCGCGGTAGACCACCGGCAGCACCGCCAGGTAGGGAAGCGCCAGGCTGAGGAAGACCGCGAAGTTGTTCTGGTTGCCGAACAGCGAGCCCACGCCGATGAGGCCGGTCCGGCCCTCGCGTCCCTGGCGGAAGGTGGGCAGGTGGAGCCCGGTGGCCACCTCGGCCACCGCCACCAGGCAGGCCAGCACGAACGCGCCGAAGAGCGCCCAGAGGAGGATCCGGGCGCGGCGCCGGTCACGGCAGACGATCGCGATCGCGATCGCGAGACCCGCCATCATCGCCATGAAGCTGGTCCAGCGCAGCGCCGCGAGCTGGTCGTCGGCCCACCCCACCGAGAGCGCCGACCAGAGCAACCACACGCCCAGGATCCCGGCGGGGCGCGGCAGGCCGGCCGGCAGGGCGAGCCGCCCGTCCATCAGCAGGTAACCCACCACCCCGAGTCCCAGCAGCACGATCAGCACCCGGAACAGGAACAGCCAGGGCGCCGCGGGCGCGGCGAGGTTGGGGCCCGCGATGGCCGCGAGTGCCGTCAGGACCACGAGCACCGGCGCCAGGCGCCGCACGGGCACGCCCCGCAGGAGGGTCGCGCCCAGAACGATCAGGGCCGCGCCCACGCCCAGGAGCGGCTGCCACACCGCGATCGCACCGGCTGCGATCGCGCCGATCGCCACCGCGATCGCCGCCGGCTGCATCGGGCGGGGGGCCGCCGGAGGGGTGGCCGCGGCGGGGGCCTGCGAGGTCGCCATCGGCCGCGCAGCGTAGCGCAGGGACCGGGCCGGCTCCCTACCCCGCGGAGCCCTTCCGGCTCGCGGCGACGGCGCCCTCGAGCACCTCGGCGACCCGGCCGGCCTGCCGCATCAGCGCGTGGGGCTCGGCGGCCTGCCGGCAGGCCTCGGGAGCGGGCGGATCGTCGAGCAGGGCGAGGATGGCGGAGGCGATCGCGGCCGGGTCGAGCGGGTCGACGAGCCGCCCGGCCTCGGGGTCCGGCACGACCTCCCGCACCCCGCCGATCCTCGTCGCCACCACCGGCCGCCCACCCGCCAGGGCCTCGAGCGCCGCCACGCCGAGCGGCTCCACCCGGCTGACGATGGCCAGCAGGTCACACGCGGCGACCCAGGCCGCGACCTCGCCATGGGGGACGGCACCGGGACGGATCACCGCCCCGGCGAGCCCCAGGCGACGCACCCCGGCGTCGACCGCGGCGGCCAGCGGGCCGTCGCCCACCAGCGCCAGCCGCGCGCTCGGGCGGCGCCGGCGCACGCGCGCGAACGCCTGCAGGAGGCCGAGCGGGTTCTTGCGCTCCGTGAGGCCGCCCACGGCCAGAACCAAGGGGTCGGCGGGCGGCAGCCCCAGGTGGGCGCGGGCCCCCGCCCGGTCGCCGGGGACGAAGCGATCCATGTCGACCCCCATGTCGATCACGTGGACCGGGGGCAGCGACGCCCCGGTCGCCCGCAGGGCATCGGCGAGGTGGTGGCTCACCGCGATCAGCCCCGCGGCCCGGGAGAGCGCCGGCGCGGTGGCGCGCCGCAGCGCGGTCCGCTCCAGGTTGCGGACGTCCTGGCCGTGCGCCGTGAGGACGAAGGGGATGCCCGCCCGCCCCGCGGCGGCCAGGGCGACGGCGCCCGTGGGGAAGAGGTAGTGCGCGTAGATCACGTCGGCCCGCCGGGCGGCGCGAACGGCGCGGGCCATGAGACCCGCGTACTTGACGGGCGTGCGGGCGGCCCCCCCGGCGCGCCGGTCGATCGCCACGACCTCGACGGGCAGCCCCCGGGCGCGCAGGGCGTCGCACATGTCGGCGACGAACGACCCGTAGTCCGGGTCGTCCGCGCCGGGCCACATGTTGCTGAGGCACATGACCCGGGGGGCAGAGGCGGTCATGGGACGGGTACCGGCTGGGGTGCGGTGGGCTGGGGCGTCGCCACCGGGGCCGGGCGCGCGCCGGCCAGGGACACGGCCGCGGCAGCGATGACCCAGGTGAACGGGTCCTCGAACAGCGCGGCGTAGAGCAGGCTGTGAACGAGGAGCCCCGCGAGCATCGCCCCGAGCGTCCATCGCGCCCAGCCGATGTCCCCCTCCCGCGACGAGCCGCGGACGGCGGCCCACCCCGTGCTGCAGATCAGGATCACGAACAGGGCGAAGCCGACGACGCCGTTCTCGCTCAGCACCGTGACCGGGGCGTTGTGCGAGATCACCACGCGCACCCGTCGCTGCTCCACCGGGGTCAGGGTCTGCTCGAAGCGCCGCTCGAACGCGCCGAGGCCCGCGCCGGCGACCGGGTCCGCGCGCCAGATCGTGAGCCCGCCGCGCACCAGGTCGAAGCGGCCCTCGCTCACCCGCTCCAGCCGGTTGCCGTCGGTGGCCGCGTGGCGGATGTTGCTGCTCGACGCCGCGGCCGCCCCGCCCAGCACGATCAGGAGGGCCGCCCCGGCCCCCAGGGCCTTGGCGGGGCCGACCGCACGGACGGCCAGCAGCACCAGGCCCAGCATCAGCATCAGGGTGCTCGAGCGCGAGAAGGTCACGATCATTCCCGCGGACATCACCGGCACGGCGAGCGCGAGGCACCACAGCTCGATCGGGCGGCGGCGCACCCAGGCCAGCGCCAGGGCGGCCAGGATGGCCAGGGCGAGGTATCGGCCCAGGATGTTCGGGTCGAAGAAGATGCCGTTCACGCGGAAGAAGCGGCTGTAGACGTTGGCCTGCTGGAGCGTCTCGTTCCACCAGATCTCGCGGGTCGCGTACTGGAAGAGGGCGACCGAGGCCGCGACGACGCCCCCGGCGATCGTGGTCACCGCCAGGGCCGCGAGCGCCCGGCCACGCGGCCACCACGCCAGCGCCAGGACGTAGAGGAGCGTGAACGGCAGGTAGAAGAACACCGCCTTCACCGCCGCCTCGTCCGGGTCGGTGCTCCAGAGGGTGGACACCAGGAGGAAGGCCACGAAGGCGGCCAGCGGTGCCGCGACCGCCGCGGGGCCCTCGGGCGCGGCCGTGGCGACACGCCCGCGCGCCCGTGCCCAGATCCACGCCGCGAGCCCCAGCAGGATCACGGCGTAGAGGGGCACCAGCAGGTTGCCCTCCTGGCTGCCGAGGGACACGGGGATGCGGATCGGAAGCGCGATGCCCAGCAGCACGAACCAGATCGTGGGCCGGGCCACGATGGCGCGCACGAGGAGGGCGGCGACCACCAGCGCCGCGATCACGGCCGCCGCCGCCGCGCCGGCGGTCGCGGGCGAGTCGAGCCGGTCGAGCCCGCTGCGCGCGTCGTCCTCGGGCACCAGGCTCGCCAGCAGGATCCCCCACGACACGAGCATCACGGCCAGCGCGCCCGCGCGCTGGGCCTCCGAGCGCAGCGCGGGCAGGGGGGCCAGCAGACCCACGACCCCGGCAGCGGCGGCCACGGCGGCCACCTCGCGAGCGGCCTCGATCACGGTCGGTCCCCGAGGCGGATCAGGGCGGTGCCCGCCGGGTCGCCGGTCGCCTGCGCGACCAGCCACAGCGCAGCCGGGTTGATCCCGGCGGGGATTCGCACCCGCACCTGTCCCAACGGCCCGCGGGCGCCCACACCGACCTGGGGTCCCAGCGGATCGCGCGGGCTCACGCCGGGCACCCCGGCCCGGCGGCGCAGCGTGAGGGTCACGGGCGCCGAGGCGGGCAGGGGGTCCCCGCCGGTGGTCCGCAGCGCCACCCCCACCGTCTGGCGGGGCGCGGGCTCGGCGGGGATCGCCCGGCCCGCCAGGTAGCCGACCCAGCAGGTGCGCTCGCGCACGCTCACGTTGCGGGCCGCGTCCGAGAAGGACGCCCGCAGGACGTAGAGACCCGGCCGCACGGCGCGGCCACCGGTGGCGTGGCCGTCCCACGACCAGCGCACGACGCCGTTCGCGCGCACCGGCCGCCGGCCCAGCCGCCGCAGGCTCTTCGTCCCCTCGGGGCGCAGCGCCTCCAGAACGAGCGACCCCGGGTCCCCGGCGGTGAACACCACGCGGCACTCCCCGGCCCCGGCCCCGGCCAGCGTGGCCGACTCCACCGTCAGGGACTTCGGCTCGGGCGGGGTGGTGTCGATGACGATGTTGCGGGTCGTGTTGAACTGCTTCTCGCCCGAGCGCGCGCGCAGCTTGATGGCGTAGGTGCCGTCGGGCAGGTCGCGCCCGTCGTCGCCGGTCCCGTCCCACTCGGTGCTCGAGAAACCGGGGGGCCGCGGGGCCTCCGGCAGCAGCAGCTTGACCCGCTCGCCGTCGCGCTGGATCTCCACGGACAGCGTGCTCGCCTCGTGCAGGCGGATGTTGACGCGCGCCCCGTCGCGCCGGCCGTCGCCGTCCGGGCTGAAGAGCAGGGTGGCCTGGAAGCGGCTGACGATCGGCGGCGGCGTCGGGAACGCGAACGGCAGCACGAAGATGCCCAGCGCGAGGACGAACAGCGCGGCCATCGCGACGATCACCCCGGCGTGGCGCGCCCGGTCGCTCACCGGGCCCCCCGGCCGGTCACGAGATGGCCCGGAACCCCAGGCAGATGTAGAAGCCGAAGCGGCCCAGGGGCGTCCGCGACAGCGCGAGCTCCGCCCGTCGTGGGCCCGAGAAGCGGTACAGCCGCCCGATCTGAGAGCCGATGCGCCCGCCCGGGCGGAAGAAGATCCCCCGCCGCGACACCGGCGCCAACCCGGCCGAGGCCGCGTGGCTCTCCAGGTCCGTCCAGGTCTGCCAGTTGTCGACCGGCGCCAGGTTCAGCCGGATGCCCGGCACCCCGTTCTCGCCGAGCCAGCGGCGCGCCCCCGAGAGGCTGCGCCGGTTGGGCGTGGAGATGACCAGGAGGCCGCCGGGGGCGAGCCGGGCGCGCAAGGTGGCCAGGCAGGCGCGGGGGTTCTCGAGGTGCTCCAGCACGTCGGTGAGGGCGATCAGGTCGTAGGGCCCGGCGGGCGGCTCGTACGCGCTCCCCACCTGGGCGTCGAGCCGCTCGGAGGCCCCGATCTCCCGGAGGCGGCTGCGGGCGTGGTCCACCGACTCCGGCGAGAGGTCGATCCCCGTCCCGGAGAACCCGCGCTCGGCGAGGCGCTCGAGGAGGAAGCCGGTCCCGCAGCCGACATCGAGAACGCGGACGGATCCCGATCGGCTCCGGGCCGCCATCTCCTTGGGGGAGGCCCGCGGCATCCATGCCGCTCGTTCCCTCCGCCGATCGGGAATCGGATCGGCTCCCTGGACGTACCGGTCGATCGTCTCGAGGACGAGCGACATGCGGCTCTGCAGGTGCCAGTTGCGGCTCTCCACGGCCACCAGGCGCGGCGCCAGGCGGTCGTAGTAGGCCTGCACCTGATCCAGGCGCTCCTCGCCGGCCTCGCTCACGGTCCCCACCCCGGCGGCGGCGCGAACGCCCCGGCCTGCGCCGCAAAGCGGTCGTACGACGGCTTGCGCGTCCCGTCCCCGCGCAGCAGGCCCCCGGTCCAGAGCGGGTTGTCCTCGAAGTTGAACCAGGTCACCACCTCCACGCGCGGCTGCGCGGCGGCGGCGACGAGCGTCTCATCGAGCCAGGCGGCCTGCTGGGCCTCGCTCACGAAGTAGCGGTGAAAGCGGTTGTACGACGTGTGGTAACCCGTCTCCGTCACGTGGATCGGCGCGCCCGGCCGAAGCCTATCGACCTCCCGGATGACCCGGGGCAGCGTGCTCCACGATGGCACGAAGAACGCCTTCAGCGGCGATCCGATGGGATAGAGGTGCAGGCTCCAGGCGTCGATCGGCGGGCCCTCGCGCGCCACCAGGCGGGTGAAGTCGAGGCTGCCGACGGCTCCGCCCTCGCCGGGGGCACAGCTGCGCGGGGTGCGGCCGGCGGGCCCCACTGCGCCCCCGATGACCTGCGATCGCGGGTTGGCGGCCTTGATCTCCCGGTAGGAGGCCGCCAGCAGCGCGGCGTAGGCGCCGGGCGACACGAGCGCCGCGCGGCCCGCGCGCTGCCGGCACTGCGGGGTCCAGAACCCGGGGAGGTTGGGCTCGTTCCACACCTCGAGGTGGCGCACCTCGGGCAGGAGCGCACCGGTTGCGTCCCGGAAGGCGCCTGAGTAGCGCCGCGCCATGGCGCCCGCGAAACGCGCGCCGTCGGCCGCCCGCGGGGCGGCGGTGCGCAGTCCGGTGCGCGAGGCCCATGCCGGCGTGAGGTAGAAGTCGAGGACCACCGAGATCCCGCGCACCGACAGGCCGCGCACGATCTCGTCGTAGCGGCTCCAGTCGTAGGCCGCGTCGGCCGGGTTCCGCGCGTCCGCCGGCCGCGTCGGGGCCACCTCCCGCCACAGCACGTCCACCCGGGTGACCCGCGCCCCGGTGGCCGCCAGCGCGTCGAGACGGGCCTCCAGGGCGGCTCCGCGGACGTTGACCAGGTCGTCGTCCTGCAGCGAGAGGATCGGCGCCGCGGCCGCGGCGCCGGCCAGCACAGCGAGCACAGCGAGCGTCGCCAGCGCGGCGCCGAGACGCCTCACGGCACCGGCCCCAGGCGCGCGACCGTCACGCGCGCCCCTCGCACGCGGACGCGCTCGAGCCAGGCCGCACGCCGGCCGTCCACGGCCACGGCGGCCACC
>JAXIPH010000083.1:0-2458 GCA_045403035.1 Thermoleophilia bacterium
CGGCAGGCGTTGCGCGTGGTCCGCGAGGACAAGCGCCCGGCGCTGCTCAACGTCATCTGCAAGAAGCCGTGACGGCGCGACGCCTGACCGTCATCGCCACCGGTCCCAGCGGGCCGCCCGAGGAGCTCGAGCCGCTCCGGACCGCCGGGCACGAGGTCGTCATCGGGCGCCCGCTCGACGCACCCGGGCGCCAGGCCTACTCCGAGGCCGACCTGATCGAGCAGTGCCGCGTGGCCGACGTCGTCCTGGCCTCGCACCTGGAGCGGATCACGCCCAGCGTGATGGAGCACGCCGAGCATCTCGGCCTGGTCATCGTGCCGTTCATCGGCGTGGACAAGATCGACGTCGCGGCGGCGACGCGCATGGGCGTGCTGGTCGCCAACTCTCCCACGCCCGAGAACTTCATCGCGATCGCCGAGGCGACGATCGGCCTGCTGCTGATGCTGCTCAAGCGCGTGAAGCGCGGCGAGAGCCGGCTGCGCGGCGGCGAGTGGGCCCGCCGCGAGGACCGGGGCGAGTTCCTGTTCGGCAAGACGGTCGGTATCGTCGGCCTGGGACGCATCGGCACCCACGTGGCCCGCCGGCTGGCGGGCTGGGACGTCCGCTTGCTCGCCGCCGACCCCTACGTGCCGGCCGAACGGGCCGCCGCCGTGGGGGTGACGCTCGTCGACCTGCCGACGCTGCTGGCCGAGGCCGATATCGTGACCGTCCACGCCACCCTCACCGAGGAGACGCGCACGATCATCGACGAGAAGGCGCTGCGGGCCATGAAGCCGAGCGCGATCCTCATCAACACGGCCCGCGGCGAGCTGGTCGACGAGGCGGCGGTGGCCCGCGCCGTCGGCGAGCGCTGGATCGCCGGCGCCGCCGTCGACGCCTTCGCCCAGGAGCCGCTGCCGAACCCGCACCCCTACCGCGCCGTCGATCCCGAGCGCCTGATCCTCACCCCACACAACATCGGCCACAGCGAGGCCGGGCGGCGGGCCAACCTGCGCCTGGCCCTCGAGCAGATCCTCACGGTGGGACGTGGCGAGCCGCCCGCCCACGTGATCAATCGCGAAGCGATCCCGACCTGGAGGATGAAGCCATGACCGTGATCGACGCCGACGGCCACGTCACCGAGAACCAGGAGCAGATCGCCAGGTATCTCGACGAGCCGTTCAAGCGCCGGCCCGTCAACCAGTTCTTCTATCCGTGGGACGGCTGGGATCGCCGGCTGCTCAACACCTTCAACGATCTGGCCGGCACCTCCGACGCCTGGCTCAAGGCCCTCGACAAGGGCGGCATGGAGCGCGCGGTCCTCTATCCCACGCTCGGCCTGTTCATGAGCTTCCTCAAGGACCGGCAGTGGGCGGTCGCGCTGTGCCGCGCCTACACCACGTTCCTGCACGAGGAGTTCATCAAGAAGGGCGACCGCCTGCAGGCAGTGGCGCTGCTGCCGGTGCAGGTGCCCGAGGCCTGCGCCCCCGAGCTGCGCCGGGCCGTGCGCGAGCTGGGGCTCTGCGGCGCCATGCTGCCCGCCGACGGCGGCCACCTGCTCGGCGACTCGCGCTACGACGCCGTCTACGAAGAGGCCCAGCGGCTGGACACGATGCTCGGCATCCACGCCTCCGGCTCGCACCTCGGCGGCGCCGGTGTCGATCTCTTCCCGGCCTTCATCCAGGCCCATACTTGCTCGCACGCGTTCGGCCAGATGCGCCAGCTCACCTCGATCGTCCTGGAAGGCATCCCCGAGCGGTTCCCCGACGTCCGCATCGCGTTCCTCGAGGCCGGCTGCGGCTGGGCGCCGTACTGGATGGAGCGCATGGACGACGAGTACGCCAAGCGGGCGGCCGAGGCGCCGGTGCTCAAGAAGAAGCCGAGCGAGTACGTCCGCTCGGGCAAGATCTACTTCTCGTGCGAGGCCGACGAGTGGCTGCTGCCCCAGGCGGTCAAGCTGATCGGCGAGAACCAGATCGTCTACGCCTCCGACTTCCCGCACTGGGACCACTCGTGGCCGGCGTCGATCGACGAGATCCGCCAGCGCGGTGATCTGAACGACGGCCAGAAGCAGAAGATCCTGGCCGACAACGCCCGCCGCCTGTATAGGATGTAGCGGCCGAGCTTATCCACATTTCCACCGGAATCCACAACGTGAAATTCGACTGGTGTGATGCGCTGGGGCGGACGCTCCCGCGCGGATTGCCGCCTGTTGCAGGGCCGACGTGCGCACGTCGGCGTCGAACCCGCATGGCGACGGCCCGCGCGGCGCATGAGGCGCGCGCGGCCCGCTTGTCTTGCGGCTGTCATAGTCGTTGATTCGTGGTGCGCGGGGCTCTACCGTCTCGATTCGAATGCATCCACTTGACCGTCCCGCCTCCACGACCGAGGTCTCGACCGAGCGGCAGCCCCGAATCCTGGTAATCGACGACGACCGGTACGTCCGCATGCTTTTGTACGATCTGCTGAGCACCTGGGG
>JAXIPH010000004.1:0-5211 GCA_045403035.1 Thermoleophilia bacterium
GGTCACAAAGGCGCTCGGCGAGGAGCAGGTGAACCAGTTCGCCGTGCAGGCAGGCATCCCGACCGAGCAGGCGGGCTCCCGCCTCGCCGAGGCGTTGACCAAGGAGATCGATCAGCTCAGCACGTCGGGCGAGCTTCCCGAGGCCGCGCAGGTCGACCAGATGCTGAACGCTCCCACCGGGACGTAGCTCATCGGCAGTGTCGGTCCGCTGCCCTGCTCGTTGGCTCCCGACGAGAGGAGGGACCGGGCGGCGTCGGCGACCCCGTCGACGCCACCGGGGGCACCAGGCGGACCTGTGGAATCCGCCCGATGCCCGCCAGTGCATCCGATTTGCGGGGGGCCGCATGGGGCCGACGTGGCAGGCGGAGCGGCGTAGGAATCGAACCTACCGGGCGGGGGTGAACCCCTCCCCGCTCGTTTTGAAGACGAGTCGGGCCACCAGGCCCCGGCCGGTTGTCAGGCCGCCTTTAGGGCGGGTAGGGTTGCCGAGCTTCGCGTGACGAGCGTCAGGACCCATTCGGCTCCCGGTCCGGCGGCGTCGATCGTGCCGGTGCAGGGGGATCGCCTTGGAGACGATGCTCGACGACGGCCGGGCCCGACCGGCGAGGTCCGCGGGGTCTCGGCGGAACCGCCCGTGATGGGCCACCGCGGCCTCTCCGACTGGCGCCCCATGCGCGTCCCCGGCGAGACGTACGGCTTCGCCGGCCGCGGGCGCAGGAGCGACTTCCTCGCCGCGGCCGCCTGAGACTGCGGCGGGCGGGCGGGAGACGCTGGTTGCGTCCCCTCTCGCCGTGTGCGCGGGGATCGCGACCATCTCGCCCGGGCTCGCGCTCGGGGCGGGCCTCGGCGCCGCGCCGGCGCTGGGCGCCGACGGCCTGAGGACGCTCGAGGGCACCGTCGGCTCCGGTCCGGTGGTCGCCCAGCGAACCTCGCCGTTCGTCCGCGAGGGCGCGCGAGTGGTGCTGTACGCCGCCGGCCCGCGCCGCGCGCAGCGCCTCGGATCGGCCGTCACAGACGCGGCGGGGGCCTTCTCCATCAGCTATCGGCCACGGCGCGGCAGGGTGCTCTATGTCATCAGCACCGGCGGCCGGGTCAGGGCGATCGACACGGGGGGCGGGCCCACGGTCGGCCCGGCCGGGAGCCGCGGCCAGGGGTCGGTGGCGAGGCTCGCCCAGCACCGGATCCTCGCCTCACCCGCGGCGCGCTCGGTCCGCCTGATGAGCGTGCTGGAGCGGCCGGTGCCCAACGAGGCGACCGTCCAGGTCAGCGAGCTCACGACGGTCGCCTCCGTCTACGCGCTGCAGCAGTTCATGACGGGGCCGCGCGTCAGCGGGCCGTCGCCGGGCCTTCCCATCGCCGCCGACACCGTGCAGAGCCTCGCCGAGACGGCGGCGGGCAAGCCGAGCTTCGTGATCGGCAACTCGCCCAACGGCAACGCCACCGAGGCGCTCGCGACCATGAACACCCTCGCGAACGTGCTCGCGTCGTGCACGCGGGGCACCGCCGCCTCCTGCGGGCGCCTGTTCTCCATCGCGCGGGCGCCCGGTCAGCGCCGGCCCCTCGACACGCTCCAGGCGGCCCACAACATCGCGAGCCGCCCAAGCCACGCCGTGGCCCGGCTCGTGCGCCGGCAGAGGCGGGTCTTCACGCCGGCGCTCAGCTCGCCCCCGCGCGCGCTCGTCATCGCGCTCGTCCACACCGACGGGGGCTTCAACGCGCCGGGGCGGCTCGCCTTCGACGCCCGCGGACGCATCTGGGCCAACAACAACTTCGCCCGAGCGGGGACCGCGGACGGCCACCAGCTCACGGTGCTGAGCCCGACCGGGACTCCGATCCTCTCCAGCCCGATCAGGGGAGGCGGAATCTCCGGGTCGGGGTACGGCATCGCCGTCGGTCCCGGTGGCCGGGTCTGGCTGTCCAACTTCACCGGCAACAGCCTGTCGCTCTTCGACCCCAGGGGCCGGGCCCTCTCGCCCCCGTCCGGGTTCACGCAGGGCGATCTCGTCAGGCCCCAGGGGATCGCGATCGGCCGGGACCGAAGCGTCTGGGTCGCCAACTCCCAGGCCGCCCACGTGACCGTCTACCCGGGCGGCGACCCAAGGCGCGCGGGGAAGGTCACCGGAGGCGGCATCAACAACTCGTTCTCGATCGCCATCGACGGCGCTGGAGCCGCGTGGGTGACCAACGAGTCCCTCTCGCCGGCCCCCGGCTCCGTGACGAGGATCACCCCTGCCGGAACGGCCGACCTGGAGGTGACGGGCGGAGGCCTCGCCTCCCCGATGGGCATCGCCGTCGACGGGGGCGGCAACAAGTGGGTGGCCAACTTCGCCTCGGACAGCGTGACCCGGATCGACCCGGGCGGCGCCGTCTCGGCCGACTCGCCGATCCGGGCGGCCAGCCTACGGGGCCCCTGGGGAGTCGCCGTCGACGGCGACGACAACGTGTGGGTGGCCGGATTCCGCGGCCGGACCCTCACCCAGCTGTGCGGGCGGCTGCCCGCCAACTGCCCGCCCGGAACCGGCATCGGTCAGCCGATCTCGCCCCGGCTCGGATACAGCAGCCGCGGCTTCCAGCACACGACGGCCGTCCAGATCGACCAGGCGGGCAACGTGTGGCTGGCCAACAACTGGAGCACGGCGACCCCGATCGCCAACTTCGTCGGGGGGAACGGGCTGATCGAGTTCGTCGGCATGGCGGCACCCGTCGCGACGCCGCTCATCGGGCCGCCGCGACAGCCCTAGGAGGGCGGTCGACCCCCCGATTTGCAGGGGCCCCGCCCACCGCGGGGGTCAAGCGGAGCGGCGTAGGAATCGAACCTACCGGGCGGGGGTGAACCCCTCCCCGCTCGTTTTGAAGACGAGTCGGGCCACCAGGCCCCGGCCGCTCCCCGGGGCACCAGGCTAGCGGCCGCTGGGCGGCGTCTTGTTGCCGCTCTCACCGCTCTGGTACGGTCGCCCGCGAAGGTCGCCGGATCGGCGCGCAAAGGGGAACCCGGTGTGAATCCGGGACGGTCTCGCCGCTGTGAAGGGCGTCCATCGGCCGCGACCTCCGGGTCGGTCACTGGTCCCTCGTGGACTGGGAAGGCAAAGCCGATGGCCGGCGCGCACCCGCGCGTCGCGTCAGCGCCCCAGTCAGAAGACCCGCCTTCATGAACGAGAAAGTCCCCCTCGAGTCAAGGAGGCATCCCATGCGGCTCTCCCGCGGGCGCCTGATCGGCGCCACCGTCGTCCTGTCCCTGATCCCGGCGGGCATCGCCAGCGCCCTGCCCTGCCCCAGCCTGCGCGTCGAAAGCCCGGCGGGCACGATCATCCCTGCCGAGAACGTCTGCTCGAGCCGCGCCTACCTCGACTCCACGGGCACGGCGCGCGCCCTGGTGCCGAAGACCGCCCTCGGCCAGCTCGTGGCCGGCACGGCGTCGCTCGGCTCGGGGCTCGGCATCACGTTCGACGCGCAGTTCGGCGGCTTCGTGAGCTCCATCGGCGGGGTCGCGCCCGGGCCGAACGGCTTCTGGGAGCTGATCGTGGACAACAAGTCGTCGCAGACCGGCGCCTCCACCACGATCCTGAAGCCGAGCCAGGAGGTCGTCTGGCTGCTCGACCCCAACTTCAACAAGCCGGGGCCGTTCGTGCTCGACATGGACGTGGTCCGGGCCTCGGGCGGCGTGCTGGCCGTGAAGGTGGTGCGCACCGACGGCACCAAGATCACCCCCGCGAAGGGCGCGCGGGTGCACGTGAACGGCGTCACGGCGATCGCGAACGCCAACGGCCGGGCGAGGGTGCGGCTGAAGCCGAACGCTCAGTACAGCGCCGTCGCAACGCTGCCGGGGTCGGTGCAGTCGCAGGTTCAGGCCGGGCAGGTGTAGCCGGCGGAAAGCGCGCGAGATGGGCGTCGCCCGGACGCTCGTGGGGTCCCGGCCGGGGCGGCGGCTCGCCGTCGCCCTGGCGGCCCTCGCCATCGTCCTCGCGGGGACCGGCTGCGATGAGCGCATCGCGGCTCCCCCCCCAGCGGGAGAGCCGAGCGTGGCGATGGTGCTCACGCGCGACTTCGGCACCCGGGAGGTGGCGACCGCGCGGGTGGCGCCGGGCCAGTCGGCCATGGCCGCGCTGCAGGGCTCGTTCCGCGTGGAGACCCGGTACTCGGGCGCGTACGTGCAGGGCATCGACGGCCTGGCCGGGTCGTCCCGCGCCGGCACCGACTGGCTGTACTTCGTCAACGGCGTCGAGGCCGACGTGGGCGCGGCCGCCTACGACCTGCGCGCGGGGGACCGGGTGTGGTGGGATCTCCGGCGCTGGCACGGGCGCCCGGGCGTGGGTGCCGTGGTCGGCGCCTGGCCGGAGCCCTTCCTCCACGGCTACGGGGGCGAGGGGGCTCCCCGGGTGGCCGCCGACCCCCCGCTCGCGGGCGCACTCTCCGCGGCCGGAGCGCACGTCACGACGGGTGACGCGCCCTACCGGGCGGTGGTGGGGGCCGACGCCGACCTGCGCCGCCGCGACCCGGCGTGGAGCCGCGCGGCGTCCAACCCCGGGCGGGCCGGGATGACCGCCTGGATCGCCGACGGAGCGGTTCACGCGTGGGACGGCGCCGCGGGGCACTCGGTCGAGGTGCCGGGCGCGGTCGCCGTGGTCGCGGCCGTGCGCGCGGGCGCCTCGGCCGGCGACGGGGTGGTCCTCGCGGTGGCCGGGCTCGACGGGCCCCTGGCGGAGCGGGCCGCGCTCCAGGTGGTCGCCGACCCCGGGCTGCTGCACGACCGCTACGCCGTGTGCCTCGACCCCCTCGGGCGCCCGGTGTGCGCCGGCGGCGTGGGGACGACCGGGTGAGCGCGGGCCTGCCCCCGGCCCCGGTGCTGCTGCCGGTCGCCGCGCTCGTGACCCTGGCGTTCCTCGGCGATCACCCGCTGGTGCTGCTCGCCGTCCTCGTCGTGGCCGGCGTTGCGCTCCACGCCGCGGGCGGCTCGCGGCTCGCGTGGATCGCCGGGGCGGCATCGGGCATCGGCATCGCGCTGATCGGCCCGTTCGCCGGGCCGAACGGCAACCTCATCCTGATCGACGGGCCCTCGTTCGGGGTGATCGACCTTCAGGTGACCGTGGAGGAGGTGGGCTACGGCCTGGCGGCGGGGATGCGTCTCTGCGCGGTGATCTGGCTGGCGGCCGCGGGCCTGGCCGCGCTCGACCCCGACCGCCTGCACGCCCGAGCGACGCGGCTCGCCCCCCA